>JAWWPV010000914.1:0-3732 GCA_033854775.1 Trebonia sp. | reverse complement strand
ACCGGACGGGCGGGAACCGCACCAGGCCGGCCGCGACGCCGTCGCGCAGCCCCCAGCCGGGCAGGACCGTCCGGACGTCGGCGAACGCGGCGAAGTCGAGGTCGGGATCGGCCAGCGGCACCCAGCCGAGGATCAGCCGCACGCCGCCGGCCCGTGCTGCCGCGCTCGAGAGCTCCGCCGACACCGCGCGGGGCGCGCCGAAGCCGTCGCCGACCGCGACGGTCATCCCCGGCCTGATCAGGTCGGCGAGCTTGGCTTCTCGGAAGGCCAAGGAGGCGCCCTCTCCCCGGGTTCCGGTCAGCCGACGGCGTAGCCGATGGTCTTGGTCTCCAGGTACTGTTCAAGGCCCTCGACGCCGTTCTGGCGGCCCACGCCGCTGGCCTTGTAGCCGCCGTAGGGGGCGTCGGCGCCGTAGAACATGCCGCCGTTGACCCCGATCGAGCCCGTCCGCAGCTGCCTGGCGACCGCGAGCGCGCGGTCCTGGGACCCGGAGAAGACCGCGCCCGACAGGCCGTAGGGGCTGTCGTTCGCGACGCGGACGGCCTCGGCGTCGCCCTTGGCGTCGTCGTAGGCGATGACGGCCAGGACCGGGCCGAAGATCTCCTGCTGGGCGATGGACATGGAGTTGTCCACGTCGACGAACAGCGTCGGCTGGACGTAGTACCCGCATCGCAGGTGCTCGGGGACACCGCCGCCGACGGCGACCCGCGCGCCCTCCTTCTTGCCCTGCTCGATCATGCCGAGCACGCGCTCCCGCTGTTTCTGGCTGATCAGCGGGCCGCTGAACGTCTGCGGATCGGCCGGGTCACCGTACGGGATGTTCTGGTACACGGCCGTGGCGATCGCGACCGCCTCGGCGTAGCGCGAGCGCGGGACCAGCAGCCGGGTGGTCAGCGCGCAGCCCTGGCCCGCGTGCATGCAGGCCTGGGCGGACGCCGGGATGACGGTCGCGAGGTCCGCGTCGTCGAGGACGACCATCGCCGACTTGCCGCCAAGCTCAAGGAACACCCGCTTGACCGAGTCCGCGCCGACCTGCTGGATGTGCCTGCCCACGGCCGTCGAGCCGGTAAACGACACCATGTCCACCCTTGGGTCGCGGACCAGCCGCTCGGCGATGGCGTTGTCGCTCGTCGTCACGATGTTGACCACGCCCGCCGGGATGTCGGTCGCCTCGGCGATCAGCCGCCCGATCCGCAGCGCGTTGAACGGCGTCTCGATCGCGGATTTCACCACGATCGTGTTGCCCGCCGCGAGCGCGGGCGCCAGCTTGCCCATCAGCACCTCGAACGGGAAGTTCCAGGGGATGATCGCGCTCACGACGCCGACGGCTTCCTTCCACACCCGGCGGACGCTGTGCACGCCGAACAGGTCTGAGTCGGGCAGCTCCCGCTCCCATGCGTACTTCTCGATCAGGCCGGCGTAGTAGTTCAGGCTGTGCGCGAGCGGCCACTCGAGCTGCGCGATCCCGGTGACCATCACCGGAGTACCGACCTCGGCGACAAGCTCGGCGCGCAGCTCTTCCTTCTCCGATTCAAGCGCCGCCTGCAGCTGGCGCAGGCACCGGATCCTGAGCTGCGTGTCGGTCGCCCAGCCCGTCTCGTCGAACGCGCGCCGGGCCGCGGCGATCGCGGCGTCCACGTCTTCGTCGGTGGCGTCGGCCACCCGGCCGAGCACTTCCTCGGTGGCCGGGTTGATGTTCGCGTAGGTGGCGCCGTCGGACGCGGGGACCAGCTTCCCGTCGATGAGCATCCGGCTCTCGCTGCTTCGCTGCATGGCGATCTCCCGTCAGAAGGCGTTGTTCATCGACCGGTACTTGAGCAGGCCGCCGGCGTCGACGCGCAGCTGCTGCCCGGTCACGTACCGCGCCTCGTCCGAGGCGAGGAAGAGCACGGCCGCGGAGATGTCGCGCGGCTCGACGTAGGGCACGGGCATCGCCTGCATCATGGCGAATGCGGGCTCCACGTCCTCGCGGGTCGGGTGCTCCAGGTCCGGGCGGAACATGCTGTACAGGCCGTCGTTGTGCAGCAGGTGGGTGTTCACGTTGGTCGGGTGAATGCAGTTGACCCGGATGAACTTCGGCCCGAGCTGCAGGGCGAGCTGCTCGGTGTACTCCATGAGGATCCGCTTGGCCCAGCCGTAGCCGGCCGAGCCGGGTCCCATGTTGGGGTTGTCGACTGTGTTCGGCATCATGGCGGCGAGCGAGCCCGTCATGATGATCGACGCGTACTCGCCCAGGTGCTGCAGCGAGGCCGCCACGGCGTTAAGGACGCCGACGAGGTCCACGTCCACCGCGTCGACGAAGTCCATCGGCTGGGGATCGCCCATGGCCATGGGCAGGATGCCGGCGTTGGCCACCACGATGTCGAGGTGGCCGAGCTCGGCCAGGCCCGCGTCGACCGCTCCCTGGAGCTGGTCGCGGTGGCGCACGTCGGCCTTGCGGCTCACGATCCGCCGGTCGAGCTTCTCGACCATGGCCACGGTCTCCGCCAGGTCTTCCTCGGTGGCCAGGGGGTACGGGTTCGACTCGATC
Organism: Trebonia sp.; assembly: GCA_033854775.1. GTDB lineage: Bacteria > Actinomycetota > Actinomycetes > Streptosporangiales > Streptosporangiaceae > Trebonia. Next base: position 1,202 of record JAWWPV010000914.1, on the reverse strand, counting down.
TGCTCGCAGATGTCGACCGCGATGATGTCGGCGCCCTCCTCCGCCAGCCGCACGGCGTGGCTGCGCCCCTGCCCGCGGGCGGCCCCTGTGATAAACGCGACCTTGCCGGCCACTCGTCCCGCCATCGATGTCCTCCTTGACACTCGTCCACGATCACCGTGCCCATGAGGCAACGCGTCTCAGATCACGCTAGTAAGGCACCGGCCATATGGTCAATAAATCTTAATAAGATAACTGAATGCTCGTCCAGGAGTCCTTCAGCGGACCGGCCGGCCAGCGGCCGGTCACGCCAGGCCGCGGACCGCCCGGGCTGGCGGCAGGTCGCCGCGGATGGCGGACACCATGTCGAGCGCCTGACGGGTCTGCATGACGTCGTGCGCGCGGAAGATCCGCGCGCCCAGCCAGGCGCCGACCGACGTCGCCGCGAGCGTGCCGGCCAGCCGGTCCTCGACCGCGGCGCCGAGCGTCTCGCCCACGAAGTCCTTGCGCGACGCTGACAGCAGTACCGGCCAGCCGGTCGAGGTCATCTCGCCGAGCCGGCGGGTGATCTCAAGCGAGTGCCAGGTGTTCTTGCCGAAGTCGTGGGCGGCGTCGATGATGATCCGTGCCTCGTCGACACCGGCTTTCACCGCCCGTTCGGCCAGCCCGAGCGTGCGGTCGAGCACGTCCGCCATCACGTCGGGGTAGGACACCCGGAACGGCCGCGTCCGCGGCGGCAGCCCGCCGGCGTGCGCGCACACAAGAGCGGCGCCGAACTCCGCCGCGACCTCGGCGAGCAGCGGGTCCCAGCCGCCCCAGGTGTCGTTGAGCAGGTCCGCGCCGGCCTCGCACGCGGCCCGGCCCACCTCATGCCGCCACGTGTCCACGCTGATCACGAGGTCCGGGTAGGCGGCGCGGACGGACTCGATGAACGGGACCGTGCGCCCGATCTCCTCGGTCACGGTCACCTCGGCGCCTGGCTTGGCCGGCACGCCGCCGATGTCCACGATGTCCGCGCCCCCGGCGACCACCGCGTGCACCCGGTCCATCGCGGCCGCGTCATCCCAGGTCGATCCCGGCTGGTAGAACGAGTCGGGGGTCCGGTTGACGATCGCCATGACAAGCAGTCGCGCCGGGGGGAACTCGCTGCCCCGCAGCCGCAGCGGCCCCGGCTCGCGGGCCGGCCTCATCGCGCCGCTGCCACGCGGACCGAGCGGGCCAGC
>JAWWPV010000913.1:0-4476 GCA_033854775.1 Trebonia sp. | reverse complement strand
ACACGGCGGTGCACGCGATGGCCAACACCGAGCCGGTCGCCGACACGGCCGGCGTGGTGGAGCAGGTCTGGCGGCTCGGCGAGCAGGCCGGGTACGTCGACGTCCGCCCGGTCGGCGCGGTCACGGTGAGCCTGAACGGCAAGCAACTGGCGGAGCTCGGCGCGATGGCTGATTCCGCCGCCCGCGTCCGCGTCTTCTCCGACGACGGCTTCTGCGTCGCCGACCCGCTGCTCATGAGGAGGGCGCTCGAGTACGTGAAGGCGTTCGACGGCGTGATCGCCCAGCACGCCCAGGAGCCGAGGCTGACGGAGGGCGCGCAGCTCAACGAGGGCGAGGTCGCCTCCAGGCTCGGCCTGGCCGGCTGGCCGGCCGCGGCGGAGGAGGCGATCATCGCGCGCGACTGCCTGCTCGCCGCCCACGTGGACGCCGCCCTGCACGTCTGCCACGTGTCCACGGCCGGGTCCGTGGAGATCATCCGGTGGGCGAAGGGCAGGGGGGTTCAAGTCACCGCCGAGGTCACCCCGCACCACCTGCTGCTCACCGACGACCTGGCCGGGGAATACGACCCGGTCTTCAAGGTCAACCCCCCGCTGCGCACCAAGGCCGACGTCGACGCGCTCCGGCAGGCCCTGGCGGACGGCACCATCGACTGCGTGGCCACCGACCACGCACCGCACCCGGTCGAGGCCAAGGAGACAGAGTGGGCCGCCGCGGCCAACGGCATGACCGGCCTGGAGACCGCGCTGCGGGTGGTGCACAAGGCCATGGTCGAGACCGGCCTGCTCGACTGGGCGGGTGTGGCGATGAGGATGTCGGCCAGGCCGGCGGCCATCGGCCGCGTCTCCGGGCAGGGGCAGCCGCTGACCGAGGGCGCGCCCGCGAACCTGACGCTGTACGACCCCGTCGCCCCCGCCACGCGAGTGGACCCGGCCACGCACGCCTCCAAGAGCCGCAACAGCCCGTTCGCCGGGATGGCGCTGCCCGGCCGGGTGCACGCGACGTTCCTGCGCGGCACGGCGACGGTCCTTGACGGAAAGGTGACCCGATGAGCAACGCGAGCCCGGACGCCATGCTGGTGCTCGAGGACGGCACGACGCTGCGCGGCAAGGGGTTTGGCGCCTACGGCGAGTCGTTCGGCGAGATGGTGTTCAACACCGGCATGACCGGCTACCAGGAGACGCTCACCGACCCGTCGTACTGCGGCCAGATCGTGGCGATGACCGCACCGCACATCGGCAACACGGGGGTCAACGACGAAGACCAGGAAAGCCACCGCATCTGGGTTGGCGGCTACGTCGTCCGCGAGCCGTCGCGGGTCGCCTCAAGCTGGCGGGCGCAGCGCAGCCTCGAGGCCGAGCTGAAGGCCCAGGGGATCACCGGCATCTCGGTGCCCGGCACCCGCGCGCTGACCGTGCGGCTGCGGGAGCACGGCGCGATGCGGGCGGCCGTCTCCACCGTCGAGGACAACCCGGAGCGGCTCCTTGAGCGCGTCCTGGCCAGTCCGGGCATGACCGGCGCCGACCTGGCGCGGATCGTGACCACGCCGCACCCCTACACGGTCACCCCGCCGAGCGGCGTCACGACGAGGTACCGCGTGGCCGCCGTGGACCTCGGCATCAAGAACGCCACCCCGCGCAACATGGCCGACCGTGGCATGGAGGTGCGGGTGCTCCCGGCCACCTCAACAGCCAGGGACATCCTCGCCACCGGCCCTGACGGGGTGTTCTTCTCCAACGGACCCGGCGACCCGGCCGCGGCCGGGTACGCGGTCGCGGCGATGCGCGGCGTCCTCGACGCGGGTGTGCCGGTCTTCGGCATCTGCTTCGGCAGCCAGATCCTGTCAAGGGCCGTGGGACTCGACACCTACAAGCTCCGCTACGGCCACCGGGGCGTGAACCAGCCGGTCATGGACCTGGCCACCGGCCGCGTCTACATCACCAGCCATAACCACGGCTTCGCGGCCGCGCTGCCGCCTGAGGCGGACACGAGCAGAACGGGAGAGGCCTGGGCGCACGTGCCGCCCGGTGCCCGCGAGCCGTTCGGTACCCCGTACGGCGCGGCCACCGTCACCCACGTGAACCTGAATGACGGCGTGGTCGAGGGCATCCGCCTGCTCGACAGGCCCGCCTTCGCCGTCCAGTACCACCCGGAGGCCGCCCCGGGGCCGCACGACGCGGTGGACCTGTTCGACCAGTTCGCCGCATTGATGGACGGGGGAAAGAAGTAAACCATGCCGCGCCGTGAAGACCTGAAGTCCGTGCTCGTCATCGGGTCAGGGCCGATCGTGATCGGGCAGGGGTGCGAGTTCGACTACTCGGGCACCCAGGCCTGCCGTGTGCTGAAGCAGGAGGGCATCAGGGTCTCCCTGGTTAACTCCAACCCCGCCACGATCATGACCGACCCGGAGTTCGCCGACGCCACCTACGTCGAGCCGATCACCCCCGAGGTGCTGGCCAAGGTGATCGCGAAGGAGCGCCCGGACGCCGTGCTGCCCACCCTGGGCGGCCAGACCGCGCTGAACGCCGCCGTCGCCCTGCACCGCAGCGGCACGCTGAAGAAGTACAACGTCGAGCTGATCGGCGCGGACATCGACGCGATCGAGGCCTGCGAGGACCGCGAGCGGTTCAAGGAGATCGTGACCGGGCTGGGCGCCGAGGTCCCCAGGTCAACGATCTGCCACAGCGTCGAGGAGTGCCTGACGGCCGTCTACGGCACACCGCCCGTTCCCGCCGGCACCCCGGATGCCGCGGGCACCGCGTCCCCAGATGAGGGCAAGGGCCTCGGCTTCCCCGTCGTGGTCAGGCCGTCCTTCACCCTCGGCGGCCTCGGCTCGGGCATCGCCTACGACGAGGCCGACCTGCGGCGGATCGCGGGCAGCGGCCTGGACGCCAGCCCCACCACCGAGGTGCTCCTCGAGGAGTCGATCATCGGCTGGAAGGAGTTCGAGCTCGAGCTGATGCGCGACCGCCACGACAACGTGGTGATCGTCTGCTCGATCGAGAACGTCGACCCGATGGGCGTGCACACCGGCGACTCGGTGACCGTCGCCCCGGCGCTGACCCTGACCGACCGCGAGTACCAGCACATGCGCGACACCGCGATCATGATCATCCGCGCGGTCGGCGTCGACACCGGCGGCTGCAACATCCAGTTCGCGGTCAACCAGAAGACGGGCCGCATGGTCGTCATCGAGATGAACCCGCGGGTATCGAGGAGCAGCGCCCTCGCGTCCAAGGCCACCGGCTTCCCGATCGCCAAGATCGCCACCAGGCTCGCGATCGGCTACACGCTCGACGAGATTCCCAACGACATCACCGGCCAGACCCCGGCGTCCTTCGAGCCCGCGCTTGACTACGTGGTCGTCAAGATCCCCCGGTTCGCGTTCGAGAAGTTCCCCGGCGCCGACCCCACGCTCACCACCCACATGAAGTCGGTCGGCGAGGCGATGGCGATCGGCCGTTCCTTCGCCGAGGCACTCCAGAAGGCACAGCGGAGCCTGGAGAGCCAGACGGGACCGTTCCGGTTCACGGAAAGGGTCGACGCCCGCGCCGACGAGCTGCTCGACCGCTGCCGCGCACCGCACGACGGCCGCCTGAACACCATGCTCCAGGCGCTGCGCGCCGGAGCCACGCCCGAGGCGGTGGCCGAGGCCACCGGCGTCGACCCGTGGTTCGTGGAGCAGCTGGAGAACATCAAGGAGCAGGCCGCAGCGATTGCGGCCGCCCCCGAACTCGACGAGCCGCTGCTGCGGTCGGCGAAGGCCGCGGGGTTCTCCGATGCCGCCATCGCCGACCTGCGCGTCCTGCCGGCCGACGAGGTGCGCTCCCTGCGCCACTCCCTCGGCGTCCGTCCCGTCTACCACGCGGTCGACACCTGCGCCGCCGAGTTCGCGGCGCGCACCCCGTACCTCTACTCGACCTACGACGAGGGCGACGAGGTGCCTGGCGGCGACACCCCGAAGGTGATCATCCTCGGCAGCGGCCCGAACCGCATCGGCCAGGGCATCGAGTTCGACTACTCCTGCGTGCACGCCTCGATCGCGCTGCGCGCGGCAGGCTACGAGACCGTCATGGTCAACTGCAACCCGGAGACCGTCTCCACCGACTACGACACCTCCTCCCGGCTGTACTTCGAGCCGCTCACCCTGGAGGACGTGCTTGAGGTGGTGCACGCCGAGACGCGCTCTGGCCCGGTCGCCGGCGTGATCGTGCAGCTCGGCGGGCAGACGCCACTCGGCCTCGCCCGCGCGCTCGAAGCGGCGGGCGTGCCGATCGTCGGCACCTCGCCGGCCGCGATCCACGCCGCCGAGGACCGCGGCGCGTTCGCCGAGGTCCTCGCCGAGGCCGGGCTCACCGCGCCCCTGGGCAAGGTCGCGCTGTCGGCCGACGAGGCGGCCCTGGCCGCCGCCGAGATCGGCTACCCGGTTCTCGTCCGGCCGTCCTATGTGCTCGGCGGTCGCGGCATGGAGATCGTCTA
>JAWWPV010000912.1:0-8705 GCA_033854775.1 Trebonia sp. | reverse complement strand
CCCGGGAGGAATGCCAATGTCGGCTCGCTCTCACCCACGCCGCCTCATCGTCTCGCTCGTTACCGGTAGCCTCATGGTCCTCGGATCGCTCGTCGGCTGGTCAGGGCCGGCCGCGGCCGTCGGGACGGCGTTCAGCCCCAGTAGTTGCGTCACCACGGCCAGCAGCGTGGTCCCCGGCGTTCAAATCGCCGACCCGGCGTGCGAGTTCAATGGTGCGGCCTACACCGGGCCGTTCAGCTCGATCGCCAATAGCAGCGGCCAGTTGTCCCGGGTCTGGACGGGCATCGCCAGCGATGGCAGTGCCTACCGAGTCGAGGTACCGCCGCACTGGAACGGCACCCTGGTGATGTTCGCCCATGGTTACCGGGGGACCGGCAACGAGGTGTGGATCGATGATCCCCAGCTTCGCCAGTACTTCGTCGATAACGGGTTCGCCTGGGCCGCGTCGAGCTACGCGATGAACGGATACGACCCCGGCGACGGCGTCGTGGACACCCACGACCTGCTGATGGCGTTTCCGTCGATCACCCGACTGCACGCCCGGCAGGTGATCATGAGCGGCGACTCGATGGGCGGCGAGGTCACCACGGCCGAGATTGAGGCCTACAAGGGCGACTTCGCCGGCGCCATGCCCTACTGCGGGGTGCTGGCGGGCAACAACCTGTTCGACTACTACCTGGGCAGCAACGTCACGGCAGCGGGCCTCACCGGGACGACGGTCAGGTACCCGACGACGCTGGCGGCCGGCCAGGCGTACGCGCCCGCGTACCAGTCCACGGTGCAGTCCGAGCTGCCCGCCCTCGGGATTACCCCCGACCCGGCCACCGGCGGGCAGACGTTCACCACCAACCTGACCAAGACCGGGACGCTGTGGGCCGACACCGTCGAGCAGCTGTCCGGCGGTACCCGTCCCGGTTTCGCCAGCGCTGTCGACTACTGGGACAGTTTCGGGTTCGCTCCGCTCACCCAGGTCCCGTTCCTGTTCGGCCTTTACCCAGGGCTCACCGGCGGCACCAACGGCTTCGCCAACGGCAGCGTGGCGGGCAACAAGCACACTTTCTACACGTTCAGCGACGAGCCGCTGAGCAATCTGCCACAGGAGATCGCACTCAACCGCGCCGTGCTGCGGGTACCGGTCACGGCCACCTCCTCGGCCGACGCCCTGTCGCCCGCGGAGCTGCCGACGATCCACGGCGACCCGGGCATCCCGGTGCTATCGGTCCACGGGACCGGAGACCTGTTCGTTCCGTTCTCCATGGACCAGCAGTACGACGCCATGATGGTGGCGCACGGCCAGGGCGACCTGTTCGTGGGCCGGGCCATCCGCGAAGTCACGCACTGCGGATACACCACCAGCGAGCTGTCGTCCGCGTTCTCCGCGCTCGTGTCGTGGATCGACACCGGAAAGCGGGCCGCCGGCGACAACATCCTCAACCCGAAGACGGTCGCATCGCCGCTGTTCGGCTGCCGGTTCACCGACCCCACTCCCGGTGCCCACCCGGAGTTCAAGGCCACGGTCTCCTGCCCGCCAAGCACCCGTTCTTAATAGCTCCACTTCGGCGCACGCGATTCGTGGTTGGCTCCGACGGGAAGCGACCCGGGCGATCGCCCGGGTCAGAGGTGAAGGGAGATGCCGCGGCGGGCGGCGAAGCGGTCGAAGACGGGCATGGGAAGCGTGGCGACAGCCGCTTCCGGGATGTGGCCCGACGGGTTGTGGAAGGTGACCAGGTCATGGGCGTGCTCGGTTACCAGCACCAGGTGCCCGCCGGTCTTGAGCGGGTCGTTTTGGGGGCGCCGGATCTCCGGGTGCACCGAAGCGATTACCAGCCTCCCCGCGTCCAGTTCGGCCATCAGCCTGGCCGGATCCAGTTCCGTGATCACATCGGCCTGCAGCCCGTGCTTGTCTCTGGCGTAGTCGGCGAAAGGCCGGTAGATGAGCCCTTGCGGGCGCCCCGGCTCCTCGGTGTACGCGCGGTACCCCATGCAGCCGATGGCCAGCTCGTACAGGGTCGGCGCCGCCCCGTCCCGCGCGAGCAGCGCCATCCGGAGGCACGCCATCCCGCACCAGCGCGCGCACCACGCCGCGTACGTCTCCCGGTCCGGCGCGCCACTCTCACGCCAGCGTGGGTCCTCGGCCCGAGGGTGCCCTCCATAGGTGATGGCCGCGATGAGTGACGGGGACGCGTACTGCGTGATCGAGGGGACCGGGTGGCGCATGTCGCCGAATCTTATACGCCGGTCATCACCCGGTCGGCAGGCGTCCCACTACTCGCTGTCAGCCCCCAGAATCGCCGCCAACGTAGGCGCGGACGTCAGCGACGCTCCACCAGTCGTTGGGGGCCGCCGCAGTGAGGGTTATGCGAACGTACTGGATAGCGTTGCCCGGCAAGTCAATGGTGGTGAACTGGCCGGTTCCCTGTCCATCAGGCAAAACGGTATTCCAGTCCGTCCCGTTGGTGCTGGTTTGTACGGTATAGCCGCGCGGGTAGTCGCCGGTGGACGCGCCGGTGTCGAAGACGACCTGCCGGGCGCGGATGGCGGTGCCGAAGTCGACCTGCAGGTACTGGCCGGGGGCCTGGCCTTCACCGGTTGAGTAACGGGTGCTGGCGTCGCCGTCGACGGCGTTGGCCGCGACGTCACCCGAGCAGCAAGGGTCGGTGGGCCCGCCGGGGCTGGCGGTAGCGGTCCAACCGGTGGGGTTGACCTGCCTCAGGAGCAAATGCTGCCCGAGATCGCCTCTCCAGACGAAGGTGGCCAGCGAGTCGCCAGGCAGCGTGTAGGTAAACCGCTGCTGGCCTTCCTGGACGGCGAATGCTTGCGCGTTGTCGTTTTCGTTGTGCGCGACCAGCACGGTCGAGCCATCCGGGTTCTGGAACGCGACGTCCTCAACCTCGCCGTTCCATCCGGTGGTGCCGAACGAGGTGCTGGCGATGCGCACGGCTCCCGGCTGGACGAACCGGGATAGCTGCCCGAGCGCGTAGTACTCGGCGTCAGGAGTGACCGTATCTCCCGGGCCGACGGTAACGATTCCGGTGCAGGTGCCGCATCCCCCGACGTGCGGTCCGCCAGTGGGATCGAGGGCCAGGTTCCAGTTGATCACGGTGCTCGACCAGTTGCGAGTGGAGCCGATCTCCAGGTTCCTGGAATGCCACTTGAGCGTGTCGGAGAAGGTGTTCGCAGGATCCGCGGACTGGCTGCCCGAGCACTCGTCCATGAAGATCTGCAGCTTCGGGTACTCGTTGTGGAACGCCGTCATCGCGCTGGGGTCGCCGTAGTAGCAGTGGAACGCGACACCGGAGATCCACCTGGCCGCCGGGGTGGCCAAAACCTGTTGAGGGTAGTCATTGATGTCGCCGACCTCGTCCGGCGGGGTGGAGGCAATGTCGTTGGGGTGCTCCGCCCAGTTGTGGTCATAGGCGAAAATCTCGGTTCGCAGGTGCGCGGCCTTGATCATCGGGCCGAGATCCTCGATGACCGCGGCCTCCTGCGCCGACGGCATATCAGTACCCGGATAGTTGTCGCTGGTGCGGTTCTGCGGCTCGTTCTGCACGGTGATCGCGTTGACGTTCACTCCGTTGGCCCGGTACGCCTCAATGAACTTCAGCAGGTAAAGGGCGTAGGCCCGGTAGATCTGGGGGGTCGCGATGAGCCGACCGCCGTTCAAGCTGCCGGTGGTCTTCATCCACGCGGGCGGACTCCACGGCGAGGCGATGATCTGCAGGCGGGAATTGAGAGCCCTCGCCTCGCGTAGCAGCGGCAGGATCTGCGCCTGATCGTGGGCGACAGTGAAGTGCTGCATGCTGTAGTCGGTCTGCCCGGCAGGCAGATCGTCGTAGGTATACGCGGCCGTGGCGACCATGTCTGAGCCGCCGATCGGCTGGCGCAGGTAGTCCAGGCCATCGCCGGTCGTGGGGCTGAAGAGGGACGCCATCACCTGAGCACGCTGGGCGGCGGGCAGCGTGTAGAGGACTGACGCCGAGGAATCGGTGATGGCACCGCCGAATCCCTGCATCGTCTGGTAGGTCAGGGTGGGATCGACCACCACCGTCGGGGCGGTGCTCGGCGCCGTGGAGAAGCCGACCGTGCCGAGATCGCTCAGCTTGTCGGCCCCGTCCGCGGTCGTGATCCAGACGCGGGCCGAAGCCGTCCCCGGCGCCGGGGCGGCCGCGGCAGTTGCGTTCAGTCCGGCCGCGCCGACCGCGGCGATGATTGCGCCGGCCGCGAGCAGGCTTGCCGAGCGCGGCGTGAACAGCCGGCGTAGCCCGGGTCGCCGGAGAGGTCCAACTGGTTCCTGCATGAGATTCGAGCCTCCGTTCATTGCCTCAGGATTCTGGAACGAGCCGGAATGTCTGGGCTGTGTCACCGGCGGTGCAGGCCCACTGCTGGAGTTGCGTGCCGTTGGCGGTCGAGCGGTTGGTGACGTCCAGGCATTCGTTGCCGCTGTTGCGGGCGGTGAAGGTGTAACTGCCGTCGGATTGCAGCGTGGGCAGCCACTGCTGGTTAGTGCCGCCAGTAGCGCTCCACAGCTGGATCGGGGAGCCGTTGCCAGTCGCGGACGTCCCACCGGTGACGTCCCACGCCTCACCGGGACCGTTGCGGGTGACGACCTGGTAGTAGCCACCGCTCGTGGGCTGGAACTGCCACTCCTGGTTAGTGCTGCCGGCGGAGCAGGCCCACTGCTGCACGGCGGTGCCGTTGGAGGTGCTGCCGTTGGTGTCGTCCACGCAGTCGCCGCTGTTGGTGTTGACGACCTCGTACCACGTGCTCGAGCTGATACCGCCGCCGGTGCTGGTCGAACCCGGGGTCCAGGTGAACGTGGCCACGGCTCGGGCGGGCAGGGTGTAGGTGAAGTACTGCCCGTTCTCGTCGACGTTGAAGGTGTGCGCGTTGGACGTGTCGGCGTTCAGCGCGATCAGAGCGTTGGAGCCGTCGGGATTCCGGAAGGCCACGTCCTCGAGGTTGCCGGAGCCGAAGGTGTTGGAGTCGATGCGCACCGCGCCCGGCTTGACGAACTTGCTGGCTTGGCCCAGCACGTAATACTCGGCGTTGTAGGTCGCGGTATCCGCGGAGTTGTCGACCGTCACCACTCCGGTGCAGGTGGTGCAGTTCATGCTGGGGCCGCCACTGGGGTTCAGGGCCATGTTCCAGGTAGCGACGGTCTTGGCCCAGTTCCGGGTGGCGCCGATGATCAGGTTCTCGGTCTGCCAGTCCAGGGAGTCGGCAAAGGTATTGGCCGGGTTGGACGACTGGGTACCGGAACATTCGGTGAAGTACGTGTCCTTGTTCGGGTAGGCGTTGTGCACCGTGGTCTGGGCACTGGGGTCGCCCGCGTAACAGTGCCAGGCGACGCCGGCCGTGTAGGGGCCGGCGGTGGAGTCACCGAGGACGGTTTCCGGGAAGCTCGTGTCGTTCCAGTTGTGGTCGTAGGCGATGATCTTGGTGCTGAGCCCGGCCTTCTGCAGGTCTGGTCCCAGGTTGTTACCGATGAAGCTGGCTTCCTGGCTCGCGCTGAAGGTGGAGCCCGGGTAGTTCGACGGGGAGTACTCCGGCTCGTTCTGCGCCGTGACCAGTGAGATCGGCACACCCGCGGCGTCATAGGCCTGGACGAACTTGGTGAGGTAGTCGGCGAACACCTGGTAGTCGCCGCTGTTGAGGGACCCGCCGATCATCGAGCCGCTCGACTTCATCCACCCCGGCGGGCTCCACGGCGTAGCCATGATGGTGATGTTCGGGTTGAGGCTCAGCGCCTGCTGGAGCACCGGCAGGATGTAAGCGTTGTCGTGCGCGATGGAGAACTTCGCCAGCGTGGGATCGGTCTGGCCGGACGGCAGGTCGTCATAGCTGAACAACGACTGCGAGAAGTCCGACGCCCCGATCGGCTGCCGCAGGAAGTCCAGGCCGATGCCGCTCGTGGGATTGAACAGCTTCGTCATGATCTGGCTGCGCAGCGGTGAGTTGGCGACCAGCCAGGCCGAGGAGTCGGTAAACGACGCGCCGAATCCGGTCATGGACTGGTAAGTAGTGGCCGGGTTAACCGTGATTGTCTGGCTCGCGGACCCGTTGCCGGCATTGAACGTCGCACCCGCCTGCGGAGCCAGGAGCTGGCTCTGGTCGGCGGTGGTCTCCCAGACCGAAACCGCCGGCCCGGACGCGGCGTGTGCGGCGCCGGGACTCAGCCCGGCAATTCCCCCCGCGGCGATGAGCGCCGCCGCGCCCAGCAATGCCGTCATGCCCTTGCTACGGGACATCGTCGTCCTCCTTCAGAACCTGCCGGGCGTAACGCGAGCCCGATCGCGCCTGCGCTGGGCGGGGTTGTCCGACTTCGAGAGCTATCCCCGGCCATGAAACATCATGTAACGAATTGAAACAATTGCGATACAATGATGAAAGCAGTCAGGAATAGGGCTGTCAATAAGCAGATGTGCGGCTTGGCGGCGATCTGGCCTGACAGTTATGCTGCCCGTGATGAAACAAAAACGTGTAACAAATGAGTAGGCCGCGCAGCCAGCGTGTTACTGTCCGGGACCTCGCCGCGGAGACGGGCGTGTCCATTGCCACCGTCTCGCGAGTCCTCAATAACCAGGCCCACGTAGCTCCGTATACGCGCGACCTAGTCCAGCGGGCCGTCGAGCGGCTCAGCGCGCAGGCGCCCGGCCCGGGGACGGTTTCGGCTCACGTGGCGAACGGCTCCGTCTACCTGCGCTGCCCGTATCTGCTGACTGACTACTTCGGCCTCATTGTTTCGTCGGTCGCCGAGACGCTGGAGCTGCACGGCAGGCCCTTGGTGCTCAACGCCGGAGAAGCCGCGCAGCAGGCGGCGATCCTGCCCACACTCGCATCCCGCCCCGGCATAGGCGGGGCCATCATTGTGTTGCCGCCGGAGCCCAGCGAGCAGCTCCTGGATCTGCGGGCGGGCGGATTCCCGTTCGTTGTGGTGGATCCGCGCGCCCCGATGCCCCGAGACATCGCGGCCGTGTCGGCGGCGCACCTCGCCGGAGCCCGCAGCATCACCAGGCACCTGGTCGGCCTGGGACACCGGCACGTCGGCGTGATCGCAGGCCCGCACAACTGGCTAGCGAGCGAAGCGCGCCTCGCCGGACACCGGTCGGCGCTGGCAGATGTCGGTGTGCTGCCGGACCCCGAGCTGGTGCGTAGCGGCGAGGCAACCACGCAGTTCGGCTACCACGCGGCGGGCGAACTGCTTGACCTGCCGAAGCGGCCAACCGCGCTAGTCGGGTTCAACGACAAGGTCGCCATCGGTGCGCTGGCCGCGGCCGCCCAGCGTGGACTGTGCGTACCCGAAGAACTCTCCATCACCGGCTTCGACGACATCGACCTCGCTCAGGCCAGCCGTCCCCAGCTCACAACCGTGCGTCAGCCACTGCAGGAAATGGGCCGCCTCGCCGTCAGTCTTCTTATCCGGCTCATGGAGCGCCAGCGGCTCGACGCACTGCACGTCGAGTTGGCCACAGAACTGGTCATGCGCGACTCCAGCGGCCCGGCTCCGTGATGGCGCTTGGCAGTTAGTGTGCGCCGTGGCTGCGACCGCTAGCGGCAGGCCTTGGCGATCGCTTCCGCGAGGGCGGCCGGCTGGGACAGGAAGGACGAATGCGAGGTGCCGAGCTCGATGACTATCGTCGGCGTTTGCGAGATGGCGTCGATCTCGGTGATGAACCGCCGCTGCAGGGCTATCGGGATCGTGTTGTCCTTGGTGCAGGCCACGTAGGTGTGCGGGATGGCGCCGTACCGGCCGTGCGTCACGGTGAAGGCCTCCGCGGGAACGCCGACCGGGGCGTCGGGGCTGAGCAAGGTAATCGCCGCGGTCGCGGCGGCCTCATCGACGTCGCCGTAGAAGGCCTCGCGGATCGCCGCGTGACGGCCCCGGTCGCTGGTGTCGATGCGCAGCCCGCCGATGACCGCCGGGTCGGCCGCGAGCAGGTCCGGCACCATCGAGCCCTCGTCTTCTGGAGAACCGATGTACGCTGCCGCGGGCAGTCCGCTGACGGGGGCGTAAGCGGCCACGTACACAAGATGGGCGAACAGCTCTGGCGCCAGCTCGGCGGCGGCGGTGGCGACAACGCCGCCCATGCTGTGCGCTGCCACGACGCACGGCTCCCCGCCGCCGGTCACCTTCAGCTGCCCCACGAGCGTTTCTGCCGCGGAGCTCGCCGTGACGCCCGCCACGGGCGATGGCTCCGTGGCGAACGCGGCCGGGTCGAACGGGCGGTCCCAGCGCGAAAGGGGGGACCGGCTCTTCAGGCCATGGCCGTCCATGTCGACCGCGACCGACTGGATGCCCTGCCCGGCGAGCTGCTCGGTGACCAGGCTCCAGCACCAGCTCCCGTGCCAGAAACCGTGAACAAGGGTGACTTTCCGCATGGCCACAAGGCTAGGGAACGGCCACGCGGGCAGCCACGCATCATTTGTACGTGGCTAGCCGGTACCTGGCCAGCCGCTCGAGCCGCTCCTTGGCGGGAGTGCCTGGCACGGGCCGCAGGAGCAGCAGCCGCTGCTGTGACAGCGGGCTGGTGACCACGGCGCAGTCGAGGTCGAGCTGGCCGACCCGGGCTTCATGCACTGTCTTGGTGGTGCAGTAGAGCGCGGAGACGTTGTGCTGGTCCCATATCCGCGTGAACTCCGGGCTCACCTGCCGCAGGCCGTCGGCCAGCGCGATCGCCTCGCTGTCGTGCCCGCGCCGCGCGATG
>JAWWPV010000911.1:0-5478 GCA_033854775.1 Trebonia sp. | reverse complement strand
TTCACGTCCCCGCAGGCGTAGAGCCAGCCCCCGGCGACGTCGGTGACCCGCATCGTGTCGTCCACGGAAAGCCACGAGCCGTCCTTCAGGCCAACCGCGGAAAGCCCGATGTCCGCGGTCTTCGGTGTCCGCCCCACGGCGGCGAGCACCTCATCGGCCTCGACCGACGTGCCGTCGTCAAGCGTCAGCGTGACGGGTCCGTCCGCCCGCGTCGCGGCGCTGACGTTCACGCCGGTGCGCACGTCGACACCCGCGTCACGAAGGCCGGCCGCGACAAGCTCGCCGGCGAACGCTGGCACCCGGTCAAGGAGCGGCCCGCGGGACACCAGCGTGACCCGTGAGCCGAGCGCCGACCACGCGGCGGCCATCTCGCACCCCACCACGCCGCCGCCGACGATCGCCAGCCGGGAAGGCGCTGCCTTCGCGCTCGTCGCCTCGCGGCTTGTCCACGGCCTGACGTCGGCGAGCACCGCCGGCACCAGTGCGTTTGTCCCGGTGGCGACGACGACCGCGTGCCGCGCCGTCAGCGTGGCATCGCCGACAGACACCAGGCGTTCCCCCACCAGCCGGGCACGCCCGCGAACCAGGGAAATCCTCGCCCCGTTGAGCCACTCGACCTGCCCGTCGTCCTTCCAGTCGTGCGTGAAGCCGTCCCGCCGCGCGAGTACCTCGGCGGGCTCAAGCCGCGCCCCGGTGACCCCTCGCACCGCGGAAGCCTCGCCGACCACGCCGACCGGCCGCAGCAGCGCCTTGCTCGGCATGCACGCCCAGTAGGAGCACTCACCGCCGACAAGCTCCGACTCGACGACCACGGCGGAGAGCCCGCCGCGCACCGCCCGGTCCGCGACGTTCTCCCCGGTGGGCCCAGCCCCGATAACGATCACGTCGTACGAATCACCAGCCATGCGCGCCTCCTCACCTCGTCGCCCCGTGCACGCAGTCAGCCGCCGCCGCGCACAGCCTTAGGTCACCGTAGCGCCCTGCCTGCCGTGTTACTGCTCCGGAGGACCGGCCAGCGGTGGACCCTTGACGCTTCCACCACTCCAGGTGACTATGAGGCATCTGGCCGTTGTATTCCTAATGTCCGCCGGACCCCGTCGGACCCGGGAGCGCTCGGCCAGGCACCGCTGCGCGTGGAGGTCAACGATGATCAAACGCAAGGGCCGACGCCGGGCACGGAGTCGCGCCTGCCGGATCGCTTCGGCGGCGGCAGGCATCACCTTGGCCGGGGCGGCGCTGAGCGCGTGCGCGACCGCCAGTGCCGGGACCGGGCCGGTGACCCTGAATTTTTACCTGTACCCGGACACCTCCAACGCCACGCAAGACGCGGTCAGCAACTGCAACGCGCAGAGCCACGGCGCGTACACGATCTCCTACCAGCAGCTGCCGCAGGCCTCCGACGGGCAGCGGCAGCAGCTGGTGCGGCGGCTGGTCGCGCACGACCCCTCGATGGACATCCTCGGCCTCGACGTGACCTGGGAGGCCGAGTTCGCGGAGGCCGGCTTGATCGTCCCGTGGACCGGCACTTACAAGGCGCAGGCCGAGGTCGGCACCCTCAAGCCGGCGCTGCAGACGGCCACCTGGAATGGCCAGCTGGTCGCGGTGCCGGACAACACCAACACCCAGCTGCTCTGGTACCGCTCAGACCTGGTGCCCAACCCGCCGACGACCTGGGCGCAGATGATCGCCGATGCCGAGCAGCTCGCCAAGGAGGGCAAGCCGCACTACATCGAGATCCAGGGCGCGCAGTACGAGGGCGCCACCGTGTGGCTCAACACGATGATCGCGAGCGCCGGCGGCAGCATCCTGAACGCCAGCGCCAGCGGGCCGTCCCTGGGCGCACCCGCCATCAAGGCCCTGTCCATCATGAAGGAGCTCGCCGGCTCGCCGGCGGCGGACCCGTCGCTGTCGGTTCAGATGGAGAACCAGAACCGGCTCGCGATGGAGGGAGGTACCGCGGCCTTCGAGCTGAACTACCCGTTCGTGTATCCGTCGATGAAGGCGGACAACCCGACGCTGTTCAAGAACTTCAAGTGGGCGCCGTACCCGGAGGTCACGGCCGGGGTGCCGGCGAAGGTGACGATCGGCGGCGTCGACCTGGCGGTCAGCGCCTACTCCCAGCACAAGAACCTGGCCTTCCAGGCGGCCCTGTGCCTGCGGGACGCGCAGAACCAGATCATCGGGGCCAACGTCGGCGGCGTCCCGCCGACGATCGCCAGCCTGTACGACAACCCGGCGCTGTTCGCTGACTACCCGTTCCACGCCGACATCCTGTCCGCGCTCGAGAACGCCAGCGTCCGCCCGCAGACCCCGCTGTACCAGGTGGTCTCCATCGACCTCTCGCACCAGATCTCGCCGCCGTCGGCGATCAACCCACAGGCCTCTGAGCAGTCGATGACCGGCCAGATCACCAACGCTCTCGCGTCCAAGGGCCTGGTCCCGTGAGCCGAAGGAGGAACCGATGAGCACCGTCACCCCGGCCCCGGGAACCACGACCACCCCGGCGCACGCCAAGCCGAAGAAGGGGCGGCGACCACAACTGTCGGAAGGCGCCAAGCAGGAGCGCCGTCTCGCGTTCCGGCTCATCGCTCCCGCGGTTGTCGTGATGATCGCGGTGACCGCCTACCCGCTGGTCTACGCGGTCATCCTGTCTCTGGAGCGGTACAACCTGGAACTCCCGCAGGACATTAAGTTCATCGGGTTCGCCAACTACGGCGCAGTGCTCAGCTCGCCGTACTGGTGGCAGGCGCTCGAAGTGACGGTGATCATCACGGTCTTCTCCGTGGGCATCACGCTGGTCCTCGGCATGCTGCTCGCCCAGGTGCTGCACCGGACGCTGTTCTTCCGCGGCACCGTCCGCACGGTCTCGCTCATCCCCTACGGGATCGTGACGGTCGCGGCCGCGTACAGCTGGCAGTTCGCGTGGACGCCCAGTGAGGGCTACCTCTCCGCGGCGTTCAACAACGGCGCCCCGCTGACCAGCCAGGCGCAGGCGATCGCGGTGATCATCATCGCGGAGATCTGGAAGACCACCCCGTTCATGGGGCTGCTGCTGCTCGCGGGGCTCTCGCTGGTGCCCGATGACCTGCTGCGGGCGGCGAAGGTGGACGGCGCCACCCCCTGGCAGCGGTTCACCAAGATCACGCTCCCGCTGATGAAGCCCGCGATCCTGGTCGCGCTGCTGTTCCGCACGCTCGACTCCTTCCGGATCTTCGACAACATCTTCATCTTGACCAGCGGGAACAACGGCACCGCGTCGGTGTCCACGCTCGGCTACGACAACCTGTTCAACGCGCTGAACCTGGGGATCGGATCGACGATCGCGATCCTCATCTTCATCTGCGTGGCGATCATCGCGGTTGTGTTCATCCTGGGGTTCGGCACCGCCGCGCCCGGTTCGAGCGCGGGAAAGAGGTGACGGCACCATGAACGCTCTGACCGGCAGGCAGCGAGGCGGCTGGACGACGGCGAACTTCGTCGTCATCGTGCTGGCGCTCATCCCGGTGGCCTGGCTGCTCTCGTTGTCGTTCAAGGCGCCGAGCGCGGTCACCGACCCGTCGTTCTGGCCGGCCCAGTGGACCGGGAGCAACTACAGCGGGATCCTGAAAAGCGCGCAGTTCCTGCGGCCGCTGCTGAACTCGATCGGAATCGGCCTGATCTCGACGCTCGTCTCGGTGGTGCTCGCCTCGATGGCGGCCTACGCCGTCGCCCGCCTGTCATTCCCCGGCAAGAGCGTGCTGGTCGGCCTGGCGCTGCTGATCGCGATGTTCCCGCTGATCGCGCTGGTCACCCCGCTGTTCACCATCGAGCGGACGCTCGGCCTGTTCAACACCTGGTTCGGGCTGATCATCCCCTACGTGGCGTTCGGCCTGCCGCTCGGGATCTATACCTTGTCGGCCTTCTTCCGTGAGATCCCCTGGGAGCTTGAGAAGGCCGCCAAGATGGACGGGGCCACGCCGTTCCAGGCGTTCACCATGGTCATCGCGCCGCTCGCCGCCCCCGGCATGGTCACCACAGCCATCCTGGTGTTCCTGGCCTGCTGGAACGACTTCATCCTGGCGATCTCGTTCACCTCGACGATCAGCTCACGCACCGCGCCCGCCGCCATGGAGTACTTCAGCGGCGGCTCGGTGTTCACCACCCCGACCGGGCCGATCTCCGCAGCCGCGGTAGTCATCACGATCCCGATCATCATCTTCGTGCTTTTCTTCCAGCGCCGTATCGTCGCCGGCCTCACCTCCGGTGCGGTCAAGGGCTAACAGGAGGAACCATGGCCCCCATCACCCTCGATCACATCATCAAGCGCTACCCGGACGGATCGCTGGCGGTGAACGACTTCAACCTGCAAATCCGGGACGGCGAGTTCGTCATCCTGGTCGGCCCGTCGGGCTGCGGGAAGTCGACGACCCTCAACATGATCGCCGGCCTTGAGGACATCACGTCCGGCGAGCTGCTCATCGGCGGCGCCGTGGTGAACAACAAGACACCCAAGGACCGCGACATCGCGATGGTCTTCCAGAGCTATGCGCTCTACCCGCACATGAGCGTCCGGGAGAACATGGGCTTCGCGCTCAAGCTCGCCAAGACGCCGAAGGACGTCATCAACCAGAAGGTCGAGGAGGCCGCGCGGATTCTTGACCTGACCCAGCACCTCGACCGCAAGCCCGCCAACCTGTCCGGGGGCCAGCGGCAACGGGTGGCGATGGGCCGCGCGATCGTCCGCGACCCGGCCGCGTTCCTGATGGACGAGCCGCTGTCTAACCTGGACGCCAAGCTCCGCGTCCAGATGCGCACCCAGGTCTCCAGGATCCAGCGGCGGCTCGGCACCACGACCGTGTACGTGACGCATGATCAGGTCGAGGCGCTGACGCTCGGCGACCGGGTGGCGGTCATGCGCAGCGGCGTGCTGCAGCAGGTGGGCACCCCGGGCGAGCTTTACCACCAGCCGTACAACCTGTTCGTGGCGGGGTTCATCGGCTCGCCCGCGATGAACTTCCTGCCCGGCAGCCTGGAGGGTGGCGCGTTGCGGACCAGCCTGGGCGACTTCCCGCTCACCGACGAGGTGCGCCGCGAGGTTGAGGGCGCCAACGCCGGCCGTGACGTGATCGTCGGGATCAGGCCGGAGGACTTCGAGGACGCCGCGCTTGTCCCGGCCGAGAACCGCGCTAGGGGGATCACGTTCAAGACCGCGATCGACGTCCTCGAGTCGATCGGCTCCGACGTGTTCGTCTACTTCAGCCGCGGCCGCGACACGGGGGTAAGCTCAGCCGAGCTCGACGAGCTCGCCGCCGACTCCGGCTCGACGGATACCGGCGCCGACGCGGAAACGGTCACCGCCCGGCTGGACGCCGCGACCAAGGTGCGCGAGGGCACGGACGCGGAGCTTTGGGCCGACGGCGCCGCGATCCACGTCTTCGACCCGAACACCGGCCGGAACCTGTCGCTCGCGGCCAAGGCCGGCGGCCCGGTGCCCCCCGT
>JAWWPV010000910.1:0-2685 GCA_033854775.1 Trebonia sp. | reverse complement strand
TTCACCGACCTGGCCGCACTCAACGTGCTGCCCGCCGACGTGTACCCGAGGGCCAGCGAGTACGTCGAGGAGATGATCGCGTTCGCGGTCCGGCTCGAGGAGCTCGGCTACACCTACCAGCTGCCGTCCGGCCTGTACTTCGACACGTCCAAGTCCCCCGGCTACGGCACCCTGGCGCTGCTCGACCTCGCCGGCCAGCGCGAGACCGGCCGCGTCGAGCACGTGGAGGGCCGCAAGCACAACAGCGATTTCGCCCTCTGGCGGGCGGAGGAGCCGGGCGTCCGGCGCATCATGCGCTGGAACTCCCCGTGGGGCTGGGGCGCGCCGGGCTGGCACCTGGAATGCTCGGTGATGTCGATGGCGCTGCTCGGCGAGCACTTCGACATCCACACCGGCGGCATCGACCACAGGGAACTGCACCACGTCAACGAGATCGCCCAGTCCGAGGCGTTCCTGCACGACGAGCGGCCGTGGGTGCGGTACTGGCTGCACAATGAGTTCCTGCTGCTCAACAACGCCAAGATCGCCAAGTCGTCCGGCCCGGTGCCGCGGCTCGCCGACCTGGTCGAGGCCGGCTACCACCCGATGGCCTACCGGCTCTTCCTACTGGGCGGCCACTACCGCAGCCAGCTCGACTTCACCACCGCCGGGATGGACGCCGCCCAGGCGACGCTGCGCCGCCTGGTCTCCCGCGTCGCGCCGTTGCGGCCTCTTCCCCAGTTCGTGACCTATGAGTCAGCAGTCGCCCTCGTTGAAGACGCCGACAAGGCCGCGCTCGCGTACGTCGAGGCGATCGACGCCGCGATCGCGAACGACCTCGCCACACCGAAGCTGCTGGCCACGCTCCAGGACGCGCTCCGCGACCCGGACATCACGACCGAGGGTCTCCGCGTGGTCGTGGCCGCCGCCGACGCCCTGCTCGGCCTCCGCCTCGCCGACCTCGACCCGGCCGAGGTGGACCAGCGCCGCACCGCGTCCGACCTCGCACCGGAGGAGGTCGCCGCGATCGAGCGCCTGCTCGCCGAGCGCACCCAGGCCCGCAAGGAGAAGAACTGGCCCCGCGCCGACGAGATCCGTGCCGAACTAGACGCCCTTGGCGTCCAGGTAACGGACACCCCCACGGGCCCCACCTGGCAGCTCCGCTAGCCCGGTCCCCGCGCCCGCGGGTTCCGGGCCGATTCCCCGCACGTGGTTTCCGGCATCGTACGATTCCCGCGTGGCCGGCTAGCGCAGAACTTCGCTCTGCGGCCGGTTAGCGTGGAAACTCCGCGTTAGGCGGAAACTCTACGTCCAGCGGTAAAAAGGCACGCGTGAGAGATGTTTTATTTCCACCGGACGCAGAGTTTCCACCCTATCCACGCCGAGGCAAGCCATTTGGGCAAGGCCAGCGCCTAGGCTGACAGTTCGCGCTCTAGGGGAGTGCGGAAGCGGGGCGTGGCGCGAGCCGGTCCCAGCCACGCCTCCAGCGCCGCCGCCTGCGCGGCAACGGCTGCCACGCCGTCTGCCCCGATGTCCTCAAGCAGCCGGTACACCACCTCGCCAGACGCGCGCTGTGCCCAGCCGCCGACCACGCGTCCGGCCCACCACACGGTGGGCCCGACGTTCCCGGTCCTGTCGAACAGCAGCGGCGTGTGCGGGTCGAGGTACCACGCCCGCGACTGCCACCCCATCGGCGTCGGGTCGAGCGCGGGCAGCAGCGAGGCCACCTGTGGCGAGTCGGCAGGGAAGTCAAGGTCGTCCGCCAACGCCACCCCGGGCTGCCCGTCGAGATCGACCTCCGTGACCGGCAGCGCCGCCAGCGCCGCCTTGGCCTGGGCACCCGTCCACCCCGCCCACCACTGAAGGTCGGCGGCCAGCCCAGGCCCGAAGGCGGTCAGCCACCGCCGCGCCAGTTCCGCCCGCGCGCCGCCCGCGTCGAGCCCAGCGCCGAGGCCTTCGCCCGATTCGCCACCGCGCAGCCACGCGTCCGGCAGGAACCACTCGAACTGCCCGGACGACCACCCGCCCCGACGATGCCCACGGACCGTGCGCCCCTCGGCCGCGATCAGCACGAGCACCCGTGAGGTGATGTTGGCGGGCCCGCCGTAAGCCTTGTCCGGCGCGTAGACCAGCTGCGTCCGCAGCAGTGGCTCGTCCGCCGACAGCTGTGCCCCGGTCGCGCCGCCGCCCCGCGCCGCCAGCGCCCGCAGCACGCCCGCCTCCACGGACCGCAGCCAGGCACCCGCGTCCCCGTCGCCGACCCCGCCGCCGGCCAGGTCCTTCTCCAGCTGCCGCCGCATCCGCCTGGCGACGTCATCGGTGCACGCCGCCTGCACCACGTCCGCCAACCCAGCAGGCACCACGAACACCGTCCGCCGCATCCCCAGCATCCGCACCACGGCCCGCTCCTCGTAGAGCGCCGCGTCCACGTCCTCGACCGCGCACCGGCTCCGCGCTCGCGCCGACAGGTACACGGTGACCGGATCGGTGGCATGCAGCGCCACCAGCGACTCGGCGACCTCATCCACCGAGGCAACAGGCGCCTCAAGAAGCTGCCGCTGCACCAGCCGCCCCCGCCGATTGGCGTTGCTGACCTTTAGCGTCATGCCAAGAAGCTATCCAACCGAGTCCTCGATCAGCATGGTCGGGGCTGCCACCCCACCCTGCTATCTCAACCCCCGTAGGGCCGCTTCGTGCCAGTCACTA
>JAWWPV010000909.1:0-9703 GCA_033854775.1 Trebonia sp. | reverse complement strand
GCGAACGCGCTGCAGACCCTGGTCTCGCGGGCCCGCAAGGTACTGGGCGGGGCGGCGGCCGTGGAGCAGTCCGCGGCCGGGTACCGGCTGGCGGTCGAGCCCGACGACGTGGACGCGGTCCGCTTCGAGCGCCTCGTCGCCGAGGGGGCCGTGGCCGAGGCCCTGGCGCTCTGGCGCGGGCCGGCGCTCGCCGATGCCGGGGACTTCGCCGCGCCGTTCTCCCGCCGCCTTGAGGAGCTGCGGCTGGAGGCGACGGTCACCTTCCTCACGCGTGAGCTCGACGCGGGCCGGGCCGCCGCCCGCGCCGGCGAGCTTGAGGTGCTGGTCACTGAGCACCCGCTGCACGAGAAGCTCACCGGGCTCCTGATGCGCGCGCTGGCCGCTGCCGGGCGGCAGGCGAACGCGCTCGCCGCGTACGAGGCGCTGCGGGCCCGGCTCGCCGATGAGCTCGGCATTGATCCAGGCCCGCAGCTGCGGGCCGTCCACCTTGCGGTGCTGCGCGGCGAGATCGCCGTGGCCATGCCGCCCGCCGACGGTGCCCGCACGAACCTGCGGGCGCAGCTCACCAGCTTCGTCGGCCGCCAGGACGAAGTGCTCAGGCTGCGGAAGACCCTGGACAGCTACCGGCTCGTCACGCTGGTCGGCCCCGGTGGCGCGGGCAAGACGCGGCTGGCCGCCGAGGTCGCCGCCGGAGCGCGAGACGGTGCGGTCGGCGGCGCGCCCGCCGGGGACTGGCCAGACGGGATCTGGATGGCCGAGCTCGCGGCGGTCACCGATGCCGCCGACGTGCCGCAGGCGATCCTCGGCTCGATCGGCCTGCGGGAATCGCGCCTGCTGCCGGACGGCACGCAGCGGATCACCAGCCGCGACGCGCGGACCAGGCTGCTTGAGGGCCTCGCTGATGCCCGCGCCCTGCTGGTCCTCGATAACTGCGAGCACCTCATCGACGCGTGCGCCCACCTGGCGGACGCGCTGCTCGCCCACAGCCCGCGGCTGCGGATCGTGGCGACGAGCAGGGAGCCGCTCGGCATCACCGGTGAGTCCTTGTTCGTCGTCCCGCCCCTTGGCGAAGATCCCGCCGCGGGCCTGTTCGCCGACCGGGCAGCAGCGGTCAGCCCCGATTTCACGCTGGACGGCGAGACGCGGCCGCTGGTCACCGACATCGTCCGGCGGCTTGACGGCCTCCCGCTGGCGATCGAGCTCGCCGCCGCCCGGCTGCGGACGCTGCCGCTCGCCGAGATATCCCGGCGGCTGACCGACCGGTTCCGGCTGCTGACCAGTGGCAGCCGCACCGCGCTGCCACGGCACCGCACGCTGCGCGCCGTCGTCGAGTGGAGCTGGGAGCTGCTCACCCCCGCCGAGCGGCTGCTCGCCGAGCGCTTCTCCGTCTTCCCGGCCGGGGCAACTCCCGACGCGGTCGCCACCGTGTGCGCGGGCGGGGGGTGCGCCGGCGGGGGGTGCGCCGGCGGGGAGCTCGCCGCTGGCGACGCCGATGAGCTGCTGTCGTCCCTGGTCGACAAGTCGCTGCTGCAGCCGCTCGCCGACGGGACGCGGCTGCGGATGCTTGAGACGATCCGCGAGTTCGGCGCGGAGAAACTGGCCGGGCGCGGCGAGGTCGACGGGCTGCGGCGGCGGCACGCCGCGCACTACTCCGCGCTGATGAGCGAGGCGGCGCCCAAGCTGCTGACCCGCGACCAGCTGGGCTGGCTGACGGTGCTGCGGGCCGACCGCGACAACATCGTCGCCGCGCTGCGCTACTGGTGCGACGCCGGCGACGCGGGAAACGCGCTGAGCCTGGCGGTGTCGCTCACCGTCATGACGCTGCTGCTCGGCAGCGAATCGGACACGGCGGAGTGGGTCGGCGAGGCCCTCGCGGTACCCGGGGAGGCGGACCCGGGCCTGCGGACCATCGCCGAGGCGCTGCACGTTGTGCTCAGCGTCATGGAGCCGACGGCGACGAGCGCGGGCGGGGCCAGCGCCGCCGGGACCTACCCTGGCCTTATCGAACGGCTGGACACCATCGACATCGAGAAGCACCCGGTCGCCGGGCTGCTGCGTCCGATTTACGCGATGTTCGTCAAGGACGAGGGGCGCGTGCGCGGGTACCTCGACCAGGCGCGTGCCGGGCGGGACGAGTGGCTCGTCGCCGCGACCTGGATGATGACCGCGGGCAACGCGGAAAACGACGGGAACCTCGCGGAGATGCGCGTCGCCGCCGCCGAGGCGACGGACCGGTTCCGCGCGCTTGGCGAACGGTGGGGACTGTCCTCCGCGCTGCGCACCGTCGGCAACATCGGACTGCTCGACGGCGACCTGGACAGCGCAGCCGCCGCGTACTCCGAGGCCGGCCGCCTGCTGACCGAGCTCGGGCACCGCGAGGACCTGTCCCAGGTCCAGCTCCGGCTCGCCGAGATCGCCGCCCGGCAGGGTGACCTGGCCAGGGCCCGTGAGCTGTCCGCCGCCGTCCGGTCGGCTGCGGAGTCGGACGGATCGGCCATCGACCGGGGCATCGCCGCGACCTGGTGGGCGGCGTTCGAGGTCATGTGCGGAAACATCGACGCGGCGCGCCCGTTGCACGCGGACACGGAGCGGCTCCTCGCGCGGTTCAGCCCCGCGCACCCGGCGCGCGAGCACCTGGAGGCCATGGTGGCGACCACGGGCGTGCTGATCGCCATCGCCGACAAGGACGTGCGGGGCGCCCGCGAGCAGGCTGTCCGCGCCCACCGCGCCGCGGTCGGCGCGCAGGACATGTCGCTGCTCGCGCTGGCGTCGGGCGCGGTGGCCGAACTCGCCTTCGCGCTCGGCCAGCCTGAGCGGGCCGCCGAGCTGCTCGGCGCCAGGACCGTGGTGCGCGGCGGCGACGACCCGACCGACCCGACGGCGCTGAAGCTGGCGCCGCTGCTGCGCGCCGCCCTCGGGACCGGCCGTTACGACGCTTCCTACGCATCAGGCCGGGTGCTCAGCCGGCCAGCGGCGATCGAGCGCCTTGACCCGGCCGCCCTCGGCTAGGTCCGGCGGATGTACCCGCGCAGCGCCAGCGGGAAGAACACCACGAGCAGCCCGAGGATCCACGCGAACGTCCAGCCGATCTGCGTGCCGACCGGACCGCCGAGCAGCAGCCCGCGCACCGCGCTGACGAGGTGCGACAGCGGGTTGACGTTCACGAACGCCTGCAGCCAGCCCGGCATCGTCGAGGCCTGCACGAACGCGTTGCTGCCGAACGACAGCGGGAAGATGAGCAGGAACATCACGCCCTGCACCGCCCCGGCGGTGCGCACCGTCATGCCGACCCACAGCGAGACCCACGCGAACGCCAGGGCGAAGCAGATCGAGATGCCGAGCGCCGCGAGCAGCAGCATCGGGTTGGTCGCGATGCGGAAGCCGAGCAGGTAACCGAAGCCCACCAGGATGACGCACAGCAGCAGGTACCGGAAGAAGTCGGCGAGCACCGCCCCGACCAGCGGCACCGAGCGGCCGATGGGCAGCGACCTGAAGCGGTCGAACACCCCCTTCGCGATGTCGGCGTTCATGTTCTGCCCGATCGAGATGCTGCTCATCGCGATCGTCTGGCCGATCAGGCCAGGCAGCAGGAACTGGAGGTAGTCGTGGCGCGAGCCGTGGGCGATCGCCCCGCCGAACACGTACAAGAACAGCACCAGGAAGATAATCGGCTGCAACGTGACGTCGATGAGCTGCTCGGGCGTGCGGGTGAGCTTGATCAGGTTGCGCTTGCAGAGCACGAGTGCGTGCCGCAGCCGCTTGAAGCGCTTCTTCATACCAGTGCCTCCTGGTTGTCGTCGTGGGACCTGGTCCCGGTGAGCGTGAAGAAGACCTCGTCCAGGCTCGGCAGGTGCAGCGAGAACTCCTCGACCGCGATCCCCGCGGCGCGCAGCCGCGCCACCACGTCGGGCAGCACGTCATCGCCGTCGACGCCGACGGTCACCGTGCCGCGCCCGTCGGCCTCCGGGCGCTGCCCGCTGATGCCGCGCAGCACGTCGAGCAGGTCGTCATGCCGCGCCGGGTCGGCCGGGCGCACAGTCAGCCGCTGCCCGCCGATCACGCGCTTGAGCCCGTACGGGGTGTCGTGCGCGATCACGTGCCCGTGGTCGATCACGGTGATCTCGTCGGCGAGCGCGTCGGCCTCTTCCAGGTACTGGGTGGTGAGCAGCACCGTCGAGCCGTCGCTGACGAGGCTGCGGACCACGTCCCACATGTCCTCGCGCTTAGCCGGGTCGAGGCCCGTCGTGGGCTCGTCAAGGAAGATCACCTCCGGCCTGCCCACGAGCGACGCGGCGAGGTCAAGGCGCCGCCGCATGCCACCGGAGTAGTTCTTGGCCACCTTGTTCGCGGCCTGCGTCAGGTCGAACCACGCGAGCAGCTCGGCGGCGCGCTGCCGCGCGGCGCGCTTGGGCAGGTCAAGGAGCTGTCCGATCATGACCAGGTTCTGCACGCCGGTCAGGTCCTCGTCGACTGAGGCGAACTGGCCGGTCAGCCCGATGCTCTCCCGTACCTTGTCGGGCTGCTTGCGCACGTCGAACCCGTTGACGCGGGCGCTTCCCGCGTCCGGGCGCAGCAGCGTGGCGAGGATGCGGACGGCGGTGGTCTTGCCCGCCCCGTTCGGCCCGAGCACGGCGAGCACGCTGCCCCGGCGCGCCGCGATGTTCACCCCGGCGAGGGCCTTCGTCTCACCAAAGGACTTGGCAAGCCCCGTTGCTTCAATCGCTAGTTCCGTCATGCACCCGACAGTGCCAGCCTCCGCTGACACGCCCCGCACACCGTGCTGACACGCCCGCACACCGTGCTGGCACGGGATAGTCAAAGTCAACAGCCACATGAAGCGCAGCGGAAGCGTGGTCACCGCCCGCCTCCCCATGACCCTCCTGCGGCTGGCAAGCCGGCCGCCGCGCCCTTCCCCTGCCCGCGGATTCCGTGCGGCCGCGCCCTTCGCCCCGGATGGTTGCGGCAACGAGCCGCCCCTAGCCGGACCGTTGCCGCAACCACCCGGCCAGCGCCGCTGATAACAGCAAGAAGCGCGCAGCGCTGGGATTCGACTCGCGACACGCGGCGGATGTTCCGGGCATCAGCGACCGGAACGCAGAAACTAGATGGCATGTATGTCCGCGTGGGAAGCAGCCCGGTCAAGGACGCGCCTGAGGCGGAGGACGAGACCCCGGTCGATCACGGCGGGGCCGGGCCGGGCCGTGGCGGCCTGGCAGGGATCGGCGAGCACGTGCGGGCGGCGCGGGCGCTGCTCGACCGGCCGCTCACGTCGTACTACCTGATCGCCGGGATCACCACGTTGCTGCTGTCCCTCGGCGTGGTCATGGTGCTGTCGACCGCGTCCGTGGCCGACTTGTCGGTCGGCGAGTCGCCCTACCACGACTTCGAGGTGCAGCTCGTCGGCATCGTGGTCGGCGTCCCGATCATGTGGGTGGCGGCGCGCTGCCAGCCTCGGCTCATCCGCGCCGTGGCCTACCCGCTGCTCGCGGTGGCCATCATCGGGCTCAGCCTGACGCTGATCCCCGGCGTGGGGCGGAGCGAGAACGGCGCCACGCGCTGGATCGCGTTCGGGACGCTCCAGTTCCAGCCGTCGGAGCTGGCCAAGCTCGCGCTCGCCGTCTGGGGCGCGGACCTCCTCGCCCGCAAGGAGAAGCTCGGCATGCTCACCGACTGGCGGCACATGCTCATGCCGCTGCTGCCGGGTACCGGAGTACTCGCGCTGCTGGTCATGGCGGGCGACGACCTCGGGACGACGTCCATCCTGCTGATCATCTTCCTCGCGCTGCTGTGGATCGCGGGCGTGCCCGGGCGGGTCTTCGCCACCTTGCTGATCCTCATGGGACTCGTGCTCGTGTTGCTGATGGTGGCGCAGTCGTACCGGTCGGCCCGCCTGACCATGTTCTTGAGCACCTCGCCGGCGAACACCAACCCCGTCGGACAGAACCAGCAGTCCATCCAGGGCAAGTACGCCCTTGGCTCCGGCGGCATCTTCGGCGTGGGCCTCGGCGCGAGCCGCGAGAAGTGGGGCTGGCTGCCTGAGTCCACGAGCGACTTCATCTTCGCGATCATCGGCGAGGAACTCGGCCTGGTTGGCACGCTCTGCGTCACGGCCCTCTACGGCGGGCTTGCCTACGCCGGCCTGCGCGTGGCGCGCCGCGTGCCTGACACGTTCAGCCGGCTGCTGTCCGCGGTGATCACCATCTGGATCGTCGGGCAGGCGGTGGTGAACATCGGCGCCGTGATCGACGTCTTCCCGATTACCGGCGTGCCGCTGCCCCTGGTGTCCCAGGGGCTGTCGTCGGTGCTGGTGACGATGGTGGCCCTAGGTATGCTCATGTCGTTCGCCCGCCGGGAACCGGGCGCGAGCCAGGCTTTGGCCGCACGACGCCACTTCCCGAGTGATCGCGCCCTAAGCTGGCTACGCCAGGGAACGCGGCGCGGGACATAAGACGATCACCGCCGCGATGTGCGGCAGCCGGGCGATAAGTGAGGAGCCAATGATGAGGGTGGTGCTTGCTGGCGGCGGGTCAGCCGGTCATATCGAGCCTGCTCTTGCGCTCGCCGACGCGCTGCGGGAGGCGGACAGCGGGATCCAGGTGACCTTCCTTGGCACCCAGCGGGGCCTTGAGGCCCGGCTGGTGCCGATGCGCGGCTATGAGCTCGAACTCATCCCAGCCGTGCCGCTGCCCCGCTCAGTGACGCCCCAGTTGCTGACCGTCCCCGGGCGGCTGGCCGGCGCGGTGCACGCCACGGGGAAGATCCTCGACCGGGTGCAGGCCGACGTGCTCGTCGGGTTCGGCGGCTACGTGGCCACGCCCGCCTACCTGGCGGCCAAGCGGCACACCGTCCCGATCGTGGTGCACGAGGCCAACCCGTCGGCCGGCATCGCCAACCGGCTCGGCGCGCGCCTGACCACGTACGTCTTCACCGGGCAGCCGGACACCAAGCTGCGCAACTCCAGGTACCTGGGGCTGCCGATCAGGCGGCAGATCGCCGACCTCGACCGGTTCGCGCTCGGCGACAAGGCGCGGGCGCACTTCGGGCTCAGGCCCGACCTGCCGGTGCTGCTCGTCTTCGGCGGCTCGCAGGGCGCTAAGTCGCTCAACCGGGCCCTGGCCGGCGCCGCCGGCGCGATCAGGGCCGCCGGGGTGCAGATCCTGCACGTCACCGGCCCGAAGAACCTCGGCGACAGCCTGGGAGCGGACGGCCCGCTGTCCCCTGGCCCCGTGTCGGCAAGCCCCGCGTCGGCAGGCACCACGTCCAACTCGGTCCCGTACGTGGCGCTGCCTTACGTGGACCGGATGGACCTGGCGTACGCCGCCGCGGACTTCGCGCTCTGCCGCGCGGGGGCGATGACATGCGCCGAGCTCACCGCCGTCGGACTGCCCGCCGCCTACGTCCCGCTGCCCATCGGCAACGGCGAGCAGCGCCTCAACGCGCTGCCGATCGTGCAGCGCGGCGGCGGCCTGCTCGTCGAGGACGCGGAGCTGACCGCGGACTGGATCAAGTCCTCGCTGCTGCCGGTGCTGACCAACATCGACCAGGTGGCCGGGATGTCCGAGGCCGCGGCCGCGATGGGCCGCAAGGACGCGGACCGCTGGCTGGCGAGGGCGGTCATGGAGATCGTCGCCGCCGAGCAGGCGAGCAGGGCAGCCGCCCAGGCCGGCGGCGAGGCCGCCGCGAGCCGGCCGCCGCAGGCTCCCGCGCCGGCCAGGCAGCAGGAGGCGCAGCCTGGAAGCCTGTTCACCCCAAACCACACGAGCACGAGGCAGTCAGCACAAGGCCAGGCAGCCCAAGGCCAGGCAGCCAAGCCCCAGCCTCCCGCTGGGCAGCCCGCGTCCGGCGGGGGACGCCACCGGCAGGGCAGGTAACGGCCCGTCCGCCCCACGCTAATTTACGAACCGCCGTGAGCTGTCAACGGCTCACGCCAGGCGCCAGGACAGGAGGAAGCGGATGGGCCTGGTGACCCCCACCGAGCCGGTGCCGCTCGATGAGCTCGGCCGGGTCCACTTCGTGGGCATCGGCGGCGCGGGCATGTCCGGGATCGCCCGCATCATGCTGGACCGCGGCACCAAGGTCTCCGGCAGCGACTCCGGCGCGTCCGCGGCACTGGACGAGCTGGCGGCGCTCGGCGCCCGGGTGCACGTCGGCCACGCGGCCGGCCAGCTCGGCGACGCCGACACGCTGGTCGTCTCCAGCGCGATCAGGGACAGCAACCCGGAGCTCGCCGAGGCCAGGCGGCGCGGCCTGCGGGTGCTGCACCGGGCGGCCGCGCTGGCGTCGCTGATGTTCGGCCGCCGGGTCATCGCCGTGACGGGGACCCACGGCAAGACAACCACCACGTCGATGATCACGACCGTGCTGCTCGAGACCGGGGCGGAGCCCGCCTACGCGATCGGCGGCCTGCTCGCCGCCACCGGCACGGGCGCCGCCGACGGTCCAGGCCGGGACTTCGTGGCCGAGGCGGACGAGAGCGACGGGTCGTTTCTCATGTACGCGCCTGACGTGGCGGTCGTCACCAACATCGAGGCCGACCACCTCGACAACTACGGGACCGAGCAGGCCTACCGCGCGTCATTCGCGGACTTCCTCGCCAGGATCAAGCCGGGCGGGCTGCTCGTCACCTCCGCCGACGACCCGGGCGCCGGGGACCTCGCCGCCAGGGCGCGCGCCCTTGAGGTCCGGGTCGTCACGTTCGGCGAGTCACCGGACGCGGACTACCGGGTCACGGGCATAACGGCCGCCGGCATGGCGACCTCGCTGACGATCCACCGAGAAGCGGATAACAGCAAGAAGCGCGCCAGCGCCACCAGCCCCGGCACGGCCGCGGTTATCGGCGATGACGACGCCACCGGCGATGGCGTCGCCGACACGGGGCGGGCGGCGGTAAGCGGGGAGAGTAAGCCGCAGTCGTTCGGACCAATCGATCTTGATCTTGTGCTTGGCGTGCCAGGCCACCACAACGCGCTGAACGCGGCCGCCGCGTTCGCCGCCGCCGTCGAGCTCGGGATCGAGCCGGCGCGGGCGGCGGGCGCGTTCGCCAGCTACCGGGGGGCCGCGCGGCGGCTTGAGCCGAAGGGCGAGGCCGGCGGTGTCCTGGTGCTCGACACCTACGCCCACCATCCGACCGAGCTCGCCGCCGACCTGCGCGCCGCCCGCGATATCGCCGCGGGTAAGGGCACAGGGGCCAACGGGCGGGTCATCGCCGTCTTCCAGCCGCACCTGTACAGCAGGACCCGGATCTTCGCCGCCGAGTTCGGCGCCGCGCTCGGGCTCGCGGACGAGGTCGTGGTGCTTGACGTCTACGCGGCCCGCGAGGACCCGGAGCCCGGGGTCACCGGCAAGCTCGTCGCGGACGCGGTGCCCGGCGGCCCAGTGTTCAACGGGTCAGTGCGTTACATCCCGGAGTTCGGCGACGTGCCCAAGGTCGTCGCCGCGCTCGCCGCGCCGGGCGACCTGGTGCTGACCATGGGCGCGGGCGACATCACCCGGATGGGGCCGCTCGTGCTCGCCGAGATCGCGGATCCGGCGCCGGGGCCCGGCTCGTCGGGAACAGGCCGTCCATGACCGATACGCCGCCTCCCACCGCGTCCTCGGCCGCGCCCCGAGCTGGCGGCGCGTTCCCGGCCCCGGGCACGACCTCGGCGGCCGGGCCCGTTGACCCCGTGCTCGGAGCGCCCCTGGCGGGCGGCCAGGGCGGCGC
>JAWWPV010000908.1:0-3402 GCA_033854775.1 Trebonia sp. | reverse complement strand
GCACGACAGCGGGCAGCGAGATCGCCGGATCGGCGACGATCGACTCGGCCTGCTCACGCAGTGCGAGCAGGACGGGGACGCGCCTGCGGCCCGGGCGCCCGCCGATGACCGTCTGGGCGGCGCGGCGGGCCGCGTGGGCGAGCAGGGTGCTCTTGCCGCTCCCCGGCGGGCCGACCAGCGCGAGGACCACGCGCGAGCGGCGGCCGAGGAGCTCGCCGATCGAGTACCGCGCCGAGGTGTCCCCGGCCGCCCGGCCCAGCGGGTCATCACCCGCCCGGCCGAGCAGGTCATCGGAAGGGTGCCGAGGGGCCCGGCTGACCAGCGCGACGTCGACGTAGACGTCGCCGAGTTCCGGGACGTGGTCACCGCCGGTCGCCAGATCCTGCACGTCGACGTACCTCAGCGAGTCAAGCACCCACCGCCGGTACCGGTAGCCGTACCCCGGAATGGCCGATGCCTGCACAACCTGTCGCCACGCTCTCGCGGTCAAATGAGCCCCTCCGGCCCCGCACATCACATCTTGGACATCCCCGGTCCACGCTAGCCGACGCCGGCCGCGCTCCGGAAGC
The DNA here is from genome assembly GCA_033854775.1 of Trebonia sp. Lineage (GTDB taxonomy): Bacteria > Actinomycetota > Actinomycetes > Streptosporangiales > Streptosporangiaceae > Trebonia. The sequence goes on along the minus strand of JAWWPV010000908.1, from coordinate 2,833 downwards.
GCCGGGCACCCGGCTAGGGGCGCGACCCCGCCGGGTCGCGGTCCGCCCGCACCTCGCGCTCGGTGTCCGGGTCGAACCAGCGGACCTTCTCCGGGACCGGGCGCAGCCACAGCTCGGCGTCCTCGGCGGCGGCGAAGTCGCTTTGCGCGAGCACCTTGAACTCGGTGTCCTCGATCATCACCGTGACGAGGACGTGCGAGCCGAGCGGCTCCACCACCCGGACCCGGCCGGGCACCGCGCCTGGCACCGGGCCGGCGGCCGTGACCACGTTCTCGCCGCGGATCCCGGCGAGCAGCCGGCGGCCCGCGAGGCCGCGCAGCTCCTCAGGCGCCGGGAACGCGTGCGCGCCGACCCGCGCCAGCAACCGCCCGTCGGTCACCTCGACCGTCGCCGGCAGGAAGTTCATCGGCGGGTTGCCGATGAACCCGCCGACGAAGGTGCTCACCGGATGCTCGTACACCCGCAGCGGCGCGTCGCACTGGACGATCCGCCCGTCTCGCATCACGGCCAGCCGGTCGCCGAGGCTCAGCGCCTCGACCTGGTCGTGCGTGACGTAGACCGTGGTGGTCTTCAGCTCGCGGGAGATCCGCTTCAGGTCGGACCTGAACTTCAGCCGCAGCAGGGCGTCCAGGCTGGACAACGGCTCGTCCATCAGCAGGACCGACGGCCCCGCGGCGATCGCGCGCGCCACCGCCACCCGCTGCCGCTGGCCGCCTGACAGCTGGCCGGGGCTGCGTTGCAGCAGGCCGGAAAGCTCGACCAGGTCGGCGGCCCAGCGCACCCGCTCGTCGATCGTCGCCGCGTCCGTGTGCTTCATCTTCAGGCCGAACGCGATGTTCTCGAAGACCGTCAGGTGCGGGAAGACCGCGTAGTTCTGGAAGACCATCGCGAGGTCCCGCCGTCGTGGGGGGAGCGTGGTCACGTCCCTGTTGCCGATCGTTACGGTGCCGCTGTCGGCGAATTCAAGGCCGGCGATCATGCGGAGCAGCGTCGTCTTGCCGCACCCGCTCGGCCCGAGGAGCACGAAGAACTCACCGTCCGCGACGGTCAGGTCCACGTCGCTCACGGCGGTTACCCGGCCGCGGTCGAAGGACTTGGTCACTCCCCGGACGACGATGTCGGCCATCGGTTGAGTCCTTCCTAGAGCCGGCGCTCGACGCCGAAGCCGAGTATGTAGCGGCGCATGATGAAGATGAACACGAACGTCGGGATCATCAGCAGCCATGCCGCGGCGAATTTGTAGGGGTCTGGTGAGGCGCTCAGCGCGTTGAGTACCAGGGCGGGCAGCGTCGGGCGCTCCAGGGTGAGGATCGACGCTGCGAATACCTCGTTGTACGACATCAGCACGGCGAACGAGGCGGCGGCGGCGAGCCCGGGGAACGCCAGCGGCACGACCACCCGCCAGAACGCGCCCGGCCGGCTGCAGCCGAAGACCTGCGCCGCCTCCTCTAGGTCGACGGGGATACCCGCGAGCACGCTGCTCGTGATCAGCACGACGAACGGCAGCACGAGCGCGGTGTGCATCAGCGCGACCGCCCATACGGTGTCGTAGATGCCCCACTGCAGGAAGAACACGGCGAGGGGGATGGACAGCACCACGACGGGGAACGCGCGGGTCGACACGATCGACATCTGGTAGGAGTTCCTGCCGCGGAACCGGTACCTGGCGATGGCGTACCCCGCGGGGGTGCCGATCAGCATGGACAGTGCCACGGTGATCGCCGCGACGATGACGCTGCGGCCGAGCGCGCCGGGCACGCCCGCGGAATTCCAGAAGAAGCTCATGGTGCCGGTCGACCAGTCCGGCCACAGCGACTTCGGGTACTGGTAGACGCCGTTCTGGGTGCTGAACGCGCCGGCCGTCAGGAGGTACATCGGGAACAGCACCCAGATGGCGAGGATCACCGCCGCTGTGTACTTCACAAGCACCGTGTACTTCCCGAGCGCCCGTGCCTTCATGAGACCCGTGCTTTCATGAGAACTGGCCCCTCACAAGGCCTGCTCCGTTCGCACCGGCAGCATCACGAGGAACAAAGCGGTGGACACCAGCGACAGCAGCATGATGAGCACGCCGTACGCGGCGGCGAGGTGCGGCTCCTGGTACTGGGTGTAGGCGTTGTTCGCCTTGGTCGCCAGCACCGACAGGCTTGACCCCGCCAGGGCGATGACCGTGGCGAACACCTCGAAGGCCAGCACGGTCCGCAGGATCAGCGCGGTGCGCAGGGTCGGGCGCAGCAGCGGCAGCGTGACGTGCCACAGCTTCTGCCAGGGCGAGGCGGAGAAGACGTCGGCGGCCTCGGAGTACTCCTTGGGGATGGCCTGCAGCCCGCCGACCAGGATGATGACGATGATCGAGGTGGACCGCCAGGCCTCGGCGACGACGATCGTCGCGATGATCAGCAGCTGGTGCTGGTAGCTCAGCCAGATGAACGGCTGGTGGATGATCCCGAGGTCTTGCAGGACGCTGTTCAGCCAGCCCTGCTGGGTGAAGACCGAGTACCAGATGATGCCCGAGGTGAGGTCGCTGATCCCCAGCGGCAGCATGTAGATGTAGAACCAGAACCCTGACCCGCGCAGCTTCGCGTTCACCAGGAGCGACATGACTAGGGCAAGCACGAGCTGCACCGGCAGGATGATGGCCAGCATGATCAGCGTGTTCCACACCGACGACCAGAATCCCGGGTCGTTGAGCAGCCCGTGGATGGTGTTCAAGCCCCACTGCCCGTCTTCGCCGGTGAACGCTAGCCGCAAGCCCTGCAGCAGCGGCGCGATGAAGAACACCACGAGGTACACGACGGACGGCGCCAGCAGGACGTAAGGCGCCAAGCCCGGG
>JAWWPV010000907.1:0-5191 GCA_033854775.1 Trebonia sp. | reverse complement strand
ATGACCGAGTCTTCGGGTGCGGTTGCGTCGCGCGTTACGAGCTGGACGTTCGCCCTGGTGTCGGGAGAGGTGTAGCGGGCCACCCATCCCATGTTGAACTCCTCGGTACCCAGCCCGAGGTAGCCGGTGTAGAAGCTCTTCGCGGCCTCAACGTCAGCCACTCGAAGGTTGGCCGTAATGCGTCTGGCCCGCATGCGGTCCTCCTGTCTGCAACGGACGTGCATGATGATCGTCCGAAAGGTGAGGCGGGCCGACTCGCGCACTCCCGCGATGACTGTTCCCCCGTGGCGCACGGAAATTACCGAGCGCGACGCGCCACGCACTCAATTCGGCTACTTGTTGGCTTGCCCTAGGACCGATACCCGGCCAGGCCCGGTCTAGGCGCCCGCCTTGCGCCCTGCCGAGGGGTAAGTACTAGCGGCGGCCGTCGCGAGGTGTCCTTATGCTCAGACGGCTTGCCGAGAAGGCTGCATCGCCGCTGTTCCTGGGACTCGCCTGGCCGATCGAGCTCGTTGGCGACGGGTCTGTCCAGGCGCTGAGGAACCGTAGCGTTTCGCGGGAGCGGGTGTCGCCGGGCGGTGCGGTCATAGCGATGATGGTCTGCCCGTCGTGCGCCGCCTGCAGCAGCTGCCAGTCCAGGGTGAACGCTCCGGCAACTGGGTGCCGCAGGGATTTCGTGCCGGACGTCTGGTAGTCGACATGACGTTCGGCCCACCAGCTTCTGAAGTCCGGGTCGTGTGCGGACAGGTCGTCGACCACCTCGATCAGCCTGGGGTCGGCTGGATGTTCCGCGACAGCCGTGCGGAGGAATGCGACGCAGATACGCGCCATGCTCGGCCAGTCGTCGTAACGGCCGCGCACCCCGGAGTCGAGGAACAGCAGCCGCACGAAGTTGCGCTGGCGCCGCGGGATCTGGCCGAAGTCGATGAACAGCGCGGTGGCGAGGGAGTTCCAGGCCAGCACGTCGAGGCACCGGCCGAGCACCATCGCTGGGGTGTTGACCAGGTTGTCGAGCAGCAGCTGGGCCTGGGGCTGGACGCGTTCGGCCGGCGTGGTCCGCGGCGCGATTTTCTTGTTGGTGAGTTTGTACAGGTAGGTTCTCTGGTCGTCCCCAAGGCGCAGCGCGTTAGCGATGGCGTTCAGCACGTTGATTGACGCCCCGGCCAGCCGGCCCTGTTCCAGTCGCGTGTAGTAATCAGTGCTGATCATCGCGAGCTGGGCGACCTCTTCCCGCCGTAGGCCCCGAACCCGGCGGGAGCGATGGGCGGGTGGCAGGCCGACCTGATCGGGGCTTAGCTCCGCCCGGCGGGCCCGCAGGAACGCTCCAAGCTCACGGGACTGGTGGACCGAACTGTTCACCCCCGCATTGTCTCATCCAGGCCGCTGGCCTGCCTGGGTCAGATTCTTCCTAGGTACGTTCCGGTCCTGGTGAGGCGGCTGTCATGTGGCCGAGGGTGGGACGTGGGAACGCTATCGCCGACGTGAAATGAGAGGAAGCCCCATGCGGGAAAACATCACCTTCGCCAGCGACGGCCGCAAGCTGGCCGGCCACCTGTACCTGCCCGACGATCGCTCGGCGGCCGAGAAGCTGCCAGCCGTGGTCGTCGTCGGCGCGTCATCGGGAACCATGGAGCAGACCCCGGCGGAGTACTCCCGACGCCTGGTCGCGCTCGGCTACGGTGCCCTGGCGTTCGACCACACCAGTTACGGCGAGAGTGAGGGCATCCCGCGCAGCGACGAGAACCCGTTCGCCAAATCCGAGGACATCAAGAGCGCGGTCACCTTCCTGAGCGGCCGAGCTGAGGTCGACCCCGCCCGGATCGCGGCCGTCGGCGTGTGCGGCGGCGGCGGGTTCGCGCCCTACACGGCCGTCGCGGACCGGCGCATCAAGGCCGTCGCTACGGTCAGCGGGCTGCCGGATCTGCGCGGCACGCTGACCGGGGGCTTCGCCGGTGACTGGCACGACCTGATGCACGCCGCGCAGAGCGCCCGCGAGGCATATGCGCGGGGGGCCGAGCCACAGTACGTGCCGTTCATGCCCTCCGGCTCACAAAACGAATGGGTGGAGAACGGCAGGAAGTACTACCTGACCGGGCGCAACCCCGATCCGAACTGGAAGGACCAGACGCTCGTCTGGTCCTTCGACAAGATGCTGCAGTACTCGGCGCTGGACATCATCGGCCTGCTGGCTCCCACGCCCCTGCTGCTGATCGCCGGCTCGCGAGCCGAAACCCTGGCGCAGAGCCAGGCCGCCTACGACAAGGCCAACGAGCCCAAAGAACTGTTCATCGTCGACGGCGGCATGCATTTCGACTTCTACGACCAGCCTGAATACGTCGAGCCCGCCGTCGCCAAGATCGATAGCTTCCTTAAGGCCAGCATGTGACCCGCACCGGCCTGCTGATCTGCGTCAACGTGGTCAGGAATCCGGGGACCTGAGTTGAACGGCGGCGAGTACGGCGCCGAGTGGCTTCGGCATGCGGTTGAGGTCGATCGCGTCGACGAGCAGGCGCGCGTAACGGAGCTTGCGATACGAGCCCGCGCCCAGGAAGCGCCGCAGCTGCGCTTCCTTGCGCCGTCCCCGCCACGCGGGCTGCCGCTGCATGCGGCGAAACGAGCCGAGATCGCCCTGGGAGCGGAAGAGTTCCTCGACCAGTGCCGTGCCCGCCGCGCGGATGAGCTCTTCCTCCAGATCCTCCACGCAGACATGAAAGCCCATGCGCTCCAGGTCGGCACGCGACCGGGGCGAGCCGACACCGGCCGTCACAAGGCCCCGCCGGACGATGTCCTCTGCCCCGGCATCACACAGGCCGGCGAGCGTCGTCCCTGCCCCCTGGGGGCCGAACTGCCTCAGGTAGCGGGCGACCGCGTGCACACCGCCGACCGGAACGACCGTGACGCCTTCCGCGCCGAGGCGCCGACCGTAGCGCCCGGCCAGCGTCTCAACAGCGATCTGGTCGCTGACGCCCTCGACCAGGACGACAGCGCGGGCGCCGGCCGCCCTCGCCAGCGCCATGACAGTCGCCTGGCTCGCGGCTGCAGGGCCGCTCACATAACCGGCGGGGAGCTCGCTGCGCCTGTCTCTCTTCATCGGAGCCCTGCTAAGACGACTGCTTCGGCGTCTTCTGCCAGGCCGAAACGTGGCTCCTGCTGTCGCTGGTAAAGGGCTCGCGGTTCCAGCCTGCCCAGCGTTCGCGCAGGGTCATCCCGGCGATCTGCGCCATCAGGTCCAGCTCGGACGGCCAGACGTAGCGGTGCGGCGTGGAGCGGATCTCAACCTGCCCGTCCGCGACCCAGTAGTGATGGGAGTAAGCGATCTGCGAAGCGATGTCGTACTCCTCGAAACCCAGGTGCGCCGGGGTCACGGTGAACGGGTAAATGGACTGTCCGGGCGGCAGGCGTCGCAGCTCTGGGATGTAGTTCTCGATCACGAAGCAGCCGCCGGGCTCCAGATGCGCCGCCGCGTTCCGGAAGCACGCAACCTGCTGTTCTTGGGTCGTCAGGTTCGTGATCGTGTTGCGCACCAGGTAGACGAGCGTGAAGGCCGCGTCCACCCTGGTCGTCGCGAAGTCACCGATCGCCACGGTGATGCCCTCCGCGCCTGGCTCGGCCCGCAGCCGCGCCACCATAGCGCGGGACAAGTCAATCCCGTGCACGCGGACACCTCGTCGGCTCAGCGGCAGCGCGATACGGCCAGCGCCGATCCCCAGCTCAAGAGCGGTACCCGATCCCGCGAGATCGGCGAGGAAGCTGACAGCGGGGTCAATGACCGCCGGGTCAAATAGCTCCGGCCACTTGGCCCCGTAGGTCTCCGCAATCCCCTCACCGAAGTAGTCCTCTGGCACAAGCCCACTGTGCGCACAGGCTCCTGGCAGCCGCTACTGATTTACCGGCAACCTGAGTCGTTAGCGCTGGCACGATCGATCCGTAGTGGGTTGCCTGGCGTCCGGGCGGCCAGCGCCAGCCGGTTTACGGGCCAGCAGAAAGGCCTGCGGGGTCCTCTCCGGGAAGTCACCGTCCTCATCGGGCTCGCGCAGCATCCGGGCACGCACCACCAGCCCGGCCTGCCCCAGCAGCCTGGCGACACGCTCTGGCTGCAGCCGGTGGAAGTCGAGCGAGATCGCATGACCCAGCGCCTGCGTCAGGTGCAACAGCCCGTCGCCAGCCTGGAACGCCAGCAGAACCAGGCCGCCAGGGGCCAGCACCCGGCAGAACCCGGCGAAGACTTCCGGCAATCGTTCTTGCGGGATATGGATGATCGAGTACCAGGCCATCACGCCGCCGAGGCTGCCATCTGGCAGGTCCAGGGTCAGCATCGAACCCACGTCGAACTGCAGGCCTGGGTACGACCGCCGGGCCACCGCGACCATCTGCGGGGACAGGTCGACCCCGAACACGGATAGTCCCAGGTCGTTCAGGTGTGCTGTCACGCGGCCGGTGCCACACCCGATGTCCGCGACCGGCCCTGCGCCGGCGGCTCGCACGAGTTCAGCGAACCCGGCGAGCATCGTCCGGTCCAGCGGCCTGGCCGCCAGTTCGCCCTGGAAACGCCCGGCATAGTCAGCGGCCACGGCGTCATAGGAGGCACGGGTGGCATCCAGGAACTCTGGTTCGGTCACGGCCGGGAACCCTACCTCCGCCAGGGCAGGCACGGCCACCACCGCCCACCGTGACCCGGCACCGGCAGCGCCCCTGCGGACTACCAGCCCGCCGGCACCCAGCGCGATTGAAGATCACGATCTACGGCTTGAGCCCTAGTGGAGGCGCAGTCCTGCGATGACGAGCCCGACCATTCGACGTGCGTCGTAGCGGGGGTTGTTGTCCGCGCCGATACAGAGGTTGCCGACGCCGCGCAGCAGTTCGTAGGCATCCATGTCGGGGAGAATCTCGCCCGCCGTGGCAGCAGCGTCGAGCAGCTGCGTGCACACGGGGACGAGGCGGTCGAGGAAATAGGCGTGCAGAGTCTCGAAGGCGGCATCGTCGGACTGCAACGCCTCGGCGAGACCGTGCTTGGTGACCAGGAAGTCGGCGAAGAGGTTGATCCAACGGGCCAGGGCGGCGTGCGGTGTGCTGATGCTCGCCAGCAGCGCCGGACCGGCCTCAGCGCATGCCTCGACCTGGTGCCGGTAGACGGCGACGATGAGATCGGCTCGCGTCGGGAAGTGGCGGTAGATCGTGCCAAGACCAACGC
>JAWWPV010000906.1:0-3280 GCA_033854775.1 Trebonia sp. | reverse complement strand
CACGAGGGTTCCTTCGTGTGTCGGCTGCGTTTAGTGACTCGGCGGAAGGCGGGTCAACGACAACACGAGGAAAGACGGCGGCACGCCGTCTCAAGGCAGCACAGCATGGCCCGGTGGCGCATCTGGTGTGCTGACATGCGCGCCATCACACCGTAAGGACGGCCCGTTGTCAAATCCGGAGGCCGGCGCCGGCCAGCGTGTCGAGCGCGGCCGCCACCTGGCCGGCGTCCAGGCTGCCCCGCTTGTCGTGGGCGGCCCAGGCGGCGGCCGTAAGGGCGCGCAGGCCGTCGATGGCGGCGCCGTGGCCGGCGAGGGCGAGCGTTCCCGCCGCGTCTTCCGTCGCGGTCCAGCCGCCGCAGGTGACGCCGGACTCCGTCTCGGAGACGTCGGGGTAGGGCCGCACGAGGACGTCGAGGGTCTCGGCGATGTAGGTGGGCCTGCGGTGCCTGGGCGCCAGGGTGGCGGTGCGCGGGTTGTCGACGCCGGTGAGGACGAGCAGGCTGTCGGTGCCGGTGTTGTAGGCGGCCTCGATGTCGGTGTCGAGGCGGTCGCCGATGACCAGGGGACGCTGCGCGCCGGTGCGGATCACGGACTCGCGGTGCAGCGGCGGTTCCGGCTTGCCCGCGACGATGGGCTCCGTGCCCGTGGCGTAAGTGATGACCCTCAACAGAGCGCCGTTGCCCGGCGCGGTGCCGTGCGCGTTGGGGATCGTCGAGTCGGCGTTGGTGGCGACGAAGAGCGCGCCCGCGCTGACCGCGAGGCCGCCCTCGGCCAGCGCGCCGTAGTCGATGCCCGGGCCGAAGCCCTGGACGACCGCGGCCGGGTTCTGGGACGCGGTCGAGACGGGGGCAAGGCCGCGCTCCCTGACGGCGAGCCGCAGCGCCGTCGCGCCGATCACCAGGACCTTCGACTTGGGGGGCAGCTTGTCCGCCAGGAGCCTGGCCGCGGCCTGGGCGGAGGTGACGACGTCGGCTTCCGTGACCGGGGCGCCCATGCCCGCGAGGAGGGCGGCGATCGCGGCCGGGGTGCGGGAGGCGTTGTTGGTGACGTACGCGACGTGGGCGCCTGACCGCTTGGCCCGCTGTAGCGCCTCGGGAGCACCGGGAATGGCGGTTCCGCCGATGTAGACGACGCCGTCGAGGTCGAAGAGGAGGACGTCGTAGGCTTCGGCAAGCGTTTCTGGCACGGGGCTAAGCCTACGGGGTCGTCTTGCGGAATTTGAGAGTGGCTCTCACCTGGCGGAGGGCGTCGGTGTAGTGCTTGTGGTCCGGGCGCATCGCCGCGGCCAGGGCCAGGTACTCGGCGGCGGCCTCGTGGTCCCCGGCGCGGGCGAGTGACAGGCCAAGGCCGAAATGCGCGTAGTCGTCCGTCGGGCTCGCCTCGACGATCACCCGGAAGTTGTCCGCCGCGGCCCCGTACTGGCCGGTGTCGAACTGGGCGCGGGCCAGGGCCTCTCGGACGCTGCGCGAGGCGGGCTCGGCGTTCACCGCCCGCTGTAGCACCTGCGCGGCGGCCGCCGGGCTGCCCTTCCGGAGCAGGTTCATGCCAGTGGTGTACCAGGCGTGCACGTCGGCGGGGTCCGGGCCACTCGACTCGTTACTCCCGGTTTCGCCCGGTACGCGGCTCTTGCGCCCGGCGGAACGCGCGAGGTTTTCCGAGTGCGGGGAATCCCAGCTGCCGCTTGGCACTTCAGACATGGTGTGCAGACCCACTTTCCGTCCGGCGATAGCCCCGATCACGGCGTCGGCCTCCTCCTGGCGCCGTTCCGCGGTGTCCGTTATGACCTATCCAGGGTAGGGGGACTCGCAAACGTCACATCACCACCGTACGACGTAATCGGCCCCGGCAGCCTTGAGCGGCTGCTCGCCGCGTCGCCGTACAACGTCGTCCGGCTCATCCTGCCCGGGGGCGCACCGGGTGGTGCCGCCCCCGCCGAGGACGCCCCTGGTGAGGTCGCCGCCGGGCGGCTGCGCGACTGGCTGGCGGAGGGCGCGCTCGCGGTCGACGACTCGCCCGCGCTGTACGTGTACGAGCAGCGGGGCGCCGACTGGGTGCAGCGCGGCCTCATCGGGCTCGTGGCGGTAGGGACGGATGCGGTGCACCCCCATGAGGGCGTGATGGCGGGACCGGTCGCCGGACGGCGCGAGCTCATGAAGAAAACTCGCAGCAACCTTGAGCCCATCCTGCTCGTCTATAACGGTGGGGCGGGGGCCGCTGGGAGTGGGCGGAGTGCCGGGGGGAGCGGGAAGGGTGTCGGCGGGCGCGGGGGCCTCGCCGCCCCGGGAGACGCGTCCCGGCTGACGGACCTTACGGCGGACGGCCAGGCGCCGCTGGCCTGCGCCGTCACCGATGACGGCGTGACGCACCGGCTGTGGGCGGTCACCGACCCGGCCACGCAGGCGGCCATCGTGGCGGACCTGGCCGCCCGCACGGCGCTCATCGCCGACGGCCACCACCGGTACGCCGCCTACCGGGAACTGCGCGCGGAGATGAGCGGCGCCGACGGAGATTCCGGCCCGTGGGACTACGGGCTCGCCTTCCTCGTCGACGCGCAGGAGTACCCGCTGCGCCTCGGCGCGATCCACCGCGTCCTGCCCCGGCTGTCACTGGCGGAAGCCGTCAACCGCGCGTCCGAGGCGTTCACCGTCACGGCGGTCACCGCGGAGACCGCGTTCGGTCGCCTGGCGGCGGCCGGGGAATCGGGCACGGCGTTCCTGCTGGCGGGCGGGGCCGGGTACTGGCTGCTGACCGACCCCGACCAGCGGCAAGTCGAAGCCGCCATGCCCGCCGAGGCGTCGCACCGCTGGCGGGCGCTCGACGCCTCGGTCATGCAGGAGCTCCTGCTAGCACAGCTGTGGTCGATCAAGGACAACGAACGCGACGTCCTGATCTCGCACGACGCCGCCGAGGCCGTCCGCATGGCGGCAGACTCCGGCGGGACGGCGGTCATCTGCAACCCGATGCCGCTCGCCGCCGTGATGGACATCGCGGCGCACGGCGAAAAGGTCCCGCGCAAGTCGACGTCGTTCGGCCCGAAGCCACGCACCGGCCTGGTGTTGCGCACGCTCGAATCATGATGACGAAGCAGACCTTAGCTCTCCGGGTCGTCCGCGTCGGGGGTCGCGCGGGCGGCTACGGCCTCGGCCACCGTGTCGTAGATGCTGAATACCTTGTTCAGGCCGGTGATACGGAAGATCCGCAGGATCCGGCTTTGCGTGCAGACCAGGTCGATCCAGCCGTCGTGCGCGCGGACCCGCTTCAGGCCGCCGACCAGCACGCC
>JAWWPV010000905.1:0-3314 GCA_033854775.1 Trebonia sp. | reverse complement strand
GCTGAGACGGCGGCATGCACCGAGTGGTGGACCGCGCTGTGGACAGCGGCCTGTGCCGCGAACCTGAACGGGTCGTCGAGGTTGCTGGTTTCCGGACGGGCGCCGGGTACCGTCATGGCCGGATCCTGGCCGGAGAGCTCTGCGAGCCTGGCGCGCAAGGGCACGTTCTCGCGACCGGGATAGACCAGATGATCGATATCGCCGGCCTGAACCAGGCCCGCCAGTGCCGCCATGCTGGGCTCGACCGGGCCGATGCCGGTGACCGCACTGGCCAGCGCGGCACGCAGGTTCTCGAAGTAAGCCGGACCCACCAAAGGGCCGCATCGCGGCTTGGCCCCCACCGCGAGGATGACCAGATCCTCAGGAAAGGTCGGCATTGCACACACAAGAGCGAGGAACTGAGGCAAGCACCACAATTGCAGAGGTTGAAAGGCCGGTTTAAGATCATGGCGGTGCGGGTTCGAGTGTGAGTCCGGCCTGGGCGAGGAACTCGTCGATGAGGGCGGGCCGGTGCTGGATGCGCTCGAAGACCGCCACCAGGCTCGGGACGGCACCGCCCCGGCGGCCACTGGGATGCACCCTCAACCCCGCTGCCACGTCAAGTCGGAATGCGACTCCAGCGCGGCTCGTCCTTGGCCGTCCGTGGAAAACCGATGGTTCCGCCGACCGTCCTGGCAGCCCTGGCTATGTCAATCTTAGAGTGACACACCGGCCTGCACTTCGAGGACATCCGCAAGCTCCTCGGAGTCCTGTCCAAGCTGGTCGAACGAGCAACACGGTCCTGGTGATCGAGCACAGCCCGGACGTCATCAAGACGGCCGGCTGGCTCATCGACATGGGCCCGGAAGGGGACACCGGCGGCGGCACGCTCATCGCCACCGGCTCACCGGAAGCCGTGGCCGCCAACGAGCAGAGCTACACCGGCCAGTTCCTGGCGCCGTTGCTCGGCAGGTAGGGCCGGCCGGATTCTGCTCGTTTTGCGCTGGCAGAGCATAAGCGTTCTCTCTGGAATTCCGCTGAGGATTCCCCGGGAATTGAAAGCTAAGAATGCAGAGCGGGGGCTTTACCCCGCGCGGGTCTCATGCGTTTAACCAACTCATGGATTGTGCACGCTAATCGTTCGCGCTGCGGCTGAAAGTTTACTGTTTGGCGGCTGGACAGGCGCATTACTGCCTGGTTAAGTCGCTGAGAACGATTGGCTGGCTTTACGAGCGGGCCGATTCGTCAATGACGCCGTTTCTCCTTATCGATTAGGAGTCGCTCGCATGCCCCTGCTCAACCGGGAAACACTCGTGAAGGTTCCCGAGATAACCTTTCTCTTCTGGATCGCCAAGCTCGCTACCACCTGCTTCGGGGAGGCCTTCTCCGACTACGTTTTCTTCAACGATTACATCGGCCGCACCGTGGCGATCCTCATGAGCCTGGCTCTGATCCTTGTCTGCTATGCCATCCAGATCACGACCAAGAAGTACATTCCGCTGATCTACTGGCTCGCGGTGACCGCCGTGGCCATTTTCGGCACCATGTCGGCCGACTTCCTCAACAAGGACCTCGGCATGTCGCTGACGGAGTCCACGATCCTGCTGCTCGTGCTGCAGGCGGCCGTGTTCTTCGCCTGGTGGCGCACCGAGGGCACGCTCGACGTGCACAGCATCACCACGACCCGCCGGGAGATCTTCTACTGGCTGACCGTGTACCTGACGTTCTCGCTCGGCACCGCGGCGGGCGACTTCGTGTCCGGCACGCTCGCCTTCGGCACCCTGGACTCGACCCTGATCTTCCTCGGGATCATCCTGATTCCGCTGATCGCCTGGAAGTACTTCGGCCTGAACGTGGTCCTCGCGTTCTGGCTCGCCTACACGATCACGCGACCGCTGGGTGCGTCCTTCGGTGACTACCTCGCAGTACCTGCCCCCTACGGAGACGGGCTGCAGATCGGTACCGGCCCGATCAGCCTCTATTCCGGTATCGTCCTGCTCGCCGTCATCGGCCTGGTCGCTTACCTTTTCTACCGCAAGCGCAACCCGACCCCGGCCGAGGAGGTCCCGGTCGCGGCCGCGAACTGACCGCAGTCATCTCGTCGCGATGCATTAGCGCCCTCCCGCTCATTCGCCCGTGCGGTAAACGGGAGGCGTTCTAATCCGCGCACTCAGGAAATCCGTACTCAGGCGACCGACCGCCAGAACTACGCCGCGCCGAGGCGGGTGGACGGGTCGTAGCGGAGCGGGGCGTAGCCGGTGTACGTCTCCCGGCTGGCGACCTCCAGCCCGTGCCTGCGGCCCCCACTTGCAGCGGTGCGCCTCCAACGACGGTGATCTGCCTGGTCAGAGGCTTCCGGGATGTCGAAAGCCCGGCTGGTCATCGCCGCCGTCACCATTGAGAAGCGCCAGGTCAGCGAGGTCGCGAAGTCCTACGGCGTCGCCCGCTCCTGGATCTACACCCTGCTGGACCGCTACCAGGCCGAGGGCGAGGCGGCGTTCGAGCCGCGGTCCCGGCGGCCGAAGACCTCCCCGTCGGCGATCAGCGACGACGCAGCCGACCTGATCGTGCGGCTGCGCAAGGACCTGGCCGGCCAAGGCCTGGACGCCGGCCCGCAGACCATCGCCTGGCACCTGGAGCACCGCCACCAGGCCAAGGTCTCCCCGGCGACGGTCAGCCGCTACCTGGCCCGGGCCGGGCTGGTCACCCCGGCCCCGTCCAAGCGGCCGAAGTCGTCCTACATCCGGTTCGAGGCGGACATGCCGAACGAGTGCTGGCAGTCCGACTTCACCCACTACCCGCTCGCCGACGGCACGGATACCGAGATCCTGACCTGGCTCGACGACCATTCCCGTTGCGTTCTCTCGCTGACGGCCCACGCCCGGGTCACCGGGCCCGCCGTCCTACAGGCCTTCCGCGCCGCCTGCGCCCAGCACGGCGCCCCGGCCTCGACCCTGACCGACAACGGAATGGTCTTCACCACCCGGCTGTCCGGCGGCAAGGGCGGCCGCAACGCCCTCGAGCACGAGCTGCGCCGCCTCGGCGTCAAGCAGAAGAACGGCAAGCCGAACCACCCCCAGACCCAGGGCAAGGTCGAGCGCTTCCAGCAGACCATGAAGAACTGGCTCCGCGCCCAGCCGCACCAGCCCGCCACTCTCGCCGAGCTCCGGACCTTGCTCGACGCCTTCGCCGGCATCTACAACACCCGCCGCCCGCACCGCTCACTTGCAGGCCGCGCGACCCCGGCCGCCGCCTACGCCGCCCGGCCCAAGGCCGCCCCCGGCGACCGCGCCGCCGACACCCACGACCGTGTCCGCACCGACCGCGTCGACGCC
>JAWWPV010000904.1:0-3510 GCA_033854775.1 Trebonia sp. | reverse complement strand
CCGCCCGCGGGCGGACCGTTCCAAGGCCCGGGCCAGCCGGGACCGTACCAGCAGCAACCTGGCGGGTTCCCCGGCGCGCAGCCGCTGCCGCGGGACCAGTTCCCGCCGCCCGGCCAGGCGGCCACGTACGCTGACGGCACCCAGTTCATGGCGCCACCGCAGTTCCCTGGCGGGCCTCAGGCACCAGGAGGGCCGCAGTTCCCCGAAGGACCCCAGTTCGCTGGCGGGCCGCAGTTCCAAGGCTCGGCGCCGCCGGCCGGGCAGCCGCAACCAGGCTTCGACCAGCGCTTCGGTCCCGGCGGGCCGGGCGCACCCGGCGGCCCGTTCCCTGGTGGCCCGGGCGGCCCCGCCATGCGCCGCCGCATCACCGACGCGTGGTCCCGGCTCGGGTCGCTGACCCCGGCGGCGGGCTGGGGCCCCATGAGGCGCCCGGGGAGTGCCGACCCCACCGCGAGCGGGAACGCGGAACCGTCCGCGAGGCCGTCGTCGAACAAGAACAAGGCGCTTGTCGCGGGCGCGGGTGTGCTCGCCGCGGTCGCGATCGGCGGCGTGATCGTCGCGCCGAAGCTGATTAGCGGCGGCTCGTCCGACCCCGGCTGCAAGACGTACTCGGCCACCGCGCTCACCGCCTACAACAAGACGATCAACGACCTGAACGCGCAGGCCTCGCAGTCCGTCCTGGCCGGGGACATGTCGGCGACGATCACCGACCTGAACACCGCGATCTCCCAGGCACAGGGCGCTTCCGTCAAGTCGGCGCTGAACGGCCTGCTGACAGAGCTCAAGTCGGTCAAGACCGACGTCCAGTCCGGCTCGGTCCCCACGACCACGGTCACCGCGTTGAACGCCGCCTCGACCACGGCCGACGGCGCCTGCTGACCGTCCCCACCCCGCCTTCAGAGCAATGGACTCTGGGTTATTAGAGGAACTACGCACCCGTTCGGAATTACTGATCTTTTCAAGTAACTACCACGGACGGAAACGTGTCGGAAACCTCAGCACTAGACGATCGCCTCGTTTGTGGTTTTAGTTGATCTAACTACGACGAAAGCGGTCACCAGTGGCAGTTGAGACGGCGGCGACAGGGGCGGCGACAGGCCTGCGGGCGAACGCCATCGGATTGCGCGAGGTTCTCTTCCAGTCGATTACCGGCATGGCGCCGGGGGCCGCGGTCGCGGCCTCGATCCCCGCGGGCGCCGGGTACGCGGGCGGGTCGCTCCCCCTGGCCGTGGTGTTCGCGCTGGTCGCCTGCCTGCTCTCGGCGTCCTCGATCGGGCTGCTCGCCCGCGAGATGCCCGCGGCCGGGTCGCTGGCGACCTACGCGGCGCGCGGCGTGCACCCGGCGGCCGGGTTCCTCACCGCGTGGGGCTACGTGCTCGTCTCGATCCTGATACCGCCGCTTGTGCTGTTCCAGCTCGGGTTCACCGTCGCGGGGACCATCAACAGCGAGTGGTCCAGCTACCCGGCCAGCCTATGGTGGCCGTGGGCGATCCTGGGCGCGCTGATCGTGCTCGCCGCCGGGTTCTACGGCATCAGGACCTCGGCGCGGATGGGCACCATCCTCGGGGTGTCCGAGATCGCGGTGTTCCTCGTGCTCGCGGTGTTCTTCATCGTGCACGCCGGGGCGCACAACACGTTCAGCGTGTTCGGCACCGGGCACACCCCGAGCGGCTACAAGGGCATCACCGGGGTGATCGCCGGGTCGGTGTACACGGTGCTCGCGTTCGGCGGGTTCGAAGGCGCGGCGCCGCTGGCCGAGGAGAGCAGGAACCCCAAG
The DNA here is from genome assembly GCA_033854775.1 of Trebonia sp. Lineage (GTDB taxonomy): Bacteria > Actinomycetota > Actinomycetes > Streptosporangiales > Streptosporangiaceae > Trebonia. Next base: position 1,733 of record JAWWPV010000904.1, on the reverse strand, counting down.
CGGACCGTGCAGAAGGCCGTGCTGTTCTCGACCCTGGGCATCGGCATCTTCTACGTGTTCACCACTTACGCCGCCGTCGTGGCGTTCGGGCCCGCCGGGTTCTCCGGCTTCACGTCGTCCGGCGCCGCATCCTGGGAGGGCATGGCGCGCAGCCTGTACGGGCTGTTCTGGTTCTTCGTCTTCCTCGCGATCGTCAACTCCACGATCGGCAACGCCAACGCCGGGGTGAACATCGCGTCGCGGATATCGTTCGCGATGGGCCGCATCCACGCGTTCCCCCCGGCGCTCGCCCGCGTCCACCCCAGGCACCGCTCCCCCGTGCTGGCGATCGTGGCGTCGTTCGTGCTCACCGTCGCGGTGCTGCTCGGCCTCGGGCTGGCGTACGACCCGGTGAACGGGTTCGCGATGACCGGCACGGGCATCGTGATCGTGCTGGTGGCGATCTACATCCTGATGAACGTCGCGTGCATCGGGTACTTCGCGCGCGCCGCCAACCGGGGCGGCAGGCGGTGGAACGTGTTCCTGCACCTCATCGTGCCTGTGCTTGGCATCGTCGTGTTCGTGCCCGCCTGGTTGACCGCGGCGGGCATCAAGGTGTTCTCCTTCGTCGTGCCGCTCGCCGCGCCGTCGTCGTACATGGGGCCGGGTGTGGCGGGCTTCATGGTGCTGGGCATCATCTATCTCGGGTACCTGTACGCGAAGCACCCGCGGACGGTCACCGAGGTGGGCCTCGTCCACCTCGACGAGCCGGCCTCGGGCCTGGTGGTGGAGAGCACTGTGACGGAGGGCGGACCTGCCGATGAGCGACCTTAAGAAGATCACGTACCGGCCGGAGGCAGGCGAGTACGCCTGGACGTTCGGCGGCGCGGCCCCGGTCATGCGGCTGCGGACACCGTGCGTGCTCGACGTGTACACCGAGGACGCCTTCGCGGGCCAGGTGACCTCCGCCCAGGACCTCGTGTCGCGGCTGCAACTCCCCGGGCTCAACCCGCAGACCGGCCCCTTCTGGATCGAGGGGGCCGAGCCGGGCGACACGGTGGCGGTGCACTTCGTGTCCCTGGCCCCCGCGCGGGACTGGGCGGCGTCGACCACGGTGCCGCTGTTCGGCGCGCTGACCGGGACCCACCTGACCGCGCTGCTGCATGAGCCGCTCGAAGAGCTCATGTGGATCTGGCAGCTCGACCGGGACAAGCAGCTGTGCCGGTTCACCGCGAAGAAGTCGGACTTCACCGCCGACCTGCCGATGGACCCGATGCACGGCACGGTCGGCGTCGCGCCGGCCGGGGGCGAGGTGCGCTCCGCGCTCGTGCCCGACGCGTTCGGCGGGAACATGGACACGCCGGAGATGCGCGCGGGCACCACCTGCTACCTCGGCGTCAACGTGCCGGGCGCCCTGCTGTCGCTCGGCGACGGGCACGCGCGCCAGGGCGAGGGCGAGACCTGCGGGGTCGCGGTCGAGTGCGCGATGAACACGGTGCTCATCGTGGACCTGATCAAGGGTCCGGGCCCGGGGCTTCCGGTGACGCCGTGGCCGCGCCTGGAGAACGACGGCTACATCATGTCGGCCGGGTCCGCGCGGCCCCTGGAGGACGCGTTCCGCATCGCCCAGCACGACATGGTGACCTGGGTGGCGGCGCTGTGCGGGCTCGACCCGATCGACGCCTACCAGTTCGTCACGCAGGCCGTGGAATCGCCGCTCGCCAACGTGTGTGACACGAACTACACGTCGATCG
>JAWWPV010000903.1:0-3208 GCA_033854775.1 Trebonia sp. | reverse complement strand
AGGCGGCGTGCGAGGTCGACCCGCTCGGCGGTGAGCCACGCCAGCGGAGTGGTGCCCAGCTCGGCGCGGAATCGCCGGTGCAGCGTGGTGGCGCTGAGGTGAGCGTGACGGGCGAGGTCGGCGACGGAGAGCGTCGTGCCGAGCCGTGCCCGGGCCCAGTCCAGGGTCTGCGACAGCGCGGGCTGACCGGGTGAGGTGACGGGCTGTTCGGTGAACTGCTGCTGGCCGCCGTCGCGGAAGGCGGAGAACACAAGCCGGCGGCTGACGAAGTTGGCGACCTGCGCCCCGTGGTCGAGGCGGACAATGTGCAGTGCCAGGTCCAGCGCCGCTGCGCTGCCGGCCGACGTCAGGATGTCGCCGTCGTCGACGAACAGGACGTCCGGACGGAGGTCGACTTTTGGGTGGCGGCGCCGGAAGTCGCCGGCAAGCTGCCAGTGCACCGCTGCCGGGCGCCCGTCGAGCAGCCCGGCCTCGTCGAGCGTGTAGGCGCCGGTGCACAGGCCGACCAGCCGGGCGCCTCGCTGGTGCGCGCGCTGCACCGCCTTGATGACTGCCGGGTGCGTGGGCGTATCGGTATCGGGCCGGTTAGGCACGAACACGGTGTGCGCGCCATCGATGTCGCCGAGGCCGCCGGCGCCGCCGATGGTGAACAGCGCGTCCCGTACGGCCACGCGGCGCCTGGGGGTCACGACCCGGAACCGGTAAAGCTCGCGGCCGATCTCCGGGCGCCGCCGGGCGCCGAAAACCTCGCACACACAGGCCAGCTCGAACGGGTTGGAGCCCTCGTCGACGATCAGGACGACGGGCCGCGGGCTGCGGTAGGAATCTTGCGGCATGTGGCATTTCTACCACTGCCGGCGGCTCCCGCCCCCAGGCAGGATCGACGTCATGGAGAAGATAAATCTCGCCCGTGAAGCCGCGCAACTGACCGAGTTCTGGTCCCAGCGGGTACTCGCGAGCGGCAACGGCAACCTGTTCAAGGTCGCCAAGGGAACCGGTTCGACGAACTGGCACAGCCATGACGACCAGGACGAGGTATTTCTCGTTATCGAGGGCCGCATCACTATCCAGCTGCGAGATCGCAACGTCGATCTCGGACCCGGCGACTTGCTCGTCATCCCGCGCGGCACCGAGCACTGCCCCGTCGCACATGAAGAGGCACGATTCCTGCTCGTCGGGCCTGAGGTGACCTCCAACGCCGCGGGCGGCAAACCCGACTGGAGTTACACCAGCGCCCCGTAAACCGGCCACCGGCATCCGCTCGTGCCACAACCACCGTGCCCGCCCCTGGCCAGCGTGCACCAGATCGGCCTGTACAAGCTCGACGAAGCCCTCAGACAGCTCACCGACTGGCTCCCTAAGGGCCACAGACGGATCCCTCTGTTAACGCCGACAGCGTGCTCGCCTCGGCCGAGCGTTCCGCACTGATCACCCTCACGCACTACTCCGCGCAGGGGTCAGCTGAGATCGCCGGCGCCAGCACCGACCTGATCCTCGCCCGCCACCACGGCCGACTGCTCCTTTTCTCCCGGGACGAGCACAACCCGGCCAAGCTTGTGCCCAGCCCGTGGAAAGGCAGCAACGTCCACGACACGGTCGCCGGCCTGCTGACATAACACCAACGGGGCTCGTCGGTTGAGCGCATCGGACTTGAGCTGCGCTGTCTTCTCCTCTAGATCGCGGCAGCGAGCGGGGCGGTCGCTGGCCGAGGTGTCCGCGGAGCCCCTTGGTGCCGAGGGTCAGGGCCACGACCAGATCGGTCATGCCGAACGCGTCGAACCACAGGGCGGCGCGGCGGCCCCCGCCCTGCGCGAGCCTGCGCGCGACCAGCGGCGCAGCGATGGGTCAGGCATCCCGCGCGGAGGGTTCCTCTTCGGCTAGGCGGTAGGCCTCGGCCGGCGCCAGGACCTCGTCGGGACCGGGCGGCGTGATGTCGGCGGCCACGCCGAAATCCCACAGCTCGACGATCGACCAGACCTGCGCGTCCGCAGCGGCGGCGGGCTCAGAATTCACCGAGATGCGGCGGGCGAGGCCGGCCGCGTCCAGCCATACCTCGGCGGGCAGCGCGCGCAGCGAGCGATACGGCCCGGACGGCACGCTCACCCCGGCGGGCAGCGCGGCGTCCGCTCGCGCCAGGTCAACAGTGAGGCGGTAGCGCGTGGCGGGCACGCCGCGCACGGCCTCCGGGCTGACCTCCACGGCGTCACCGTTCGCGCCGGACAGGGCGTCCAGCGGCCACAGCGGGTCGTTCGGCCCGCGCGGCCCGCCGGGGTCAGCGAGGAAGAAGCCCGTCCAGCGGCCGGCTACCCGGATATAGGCATTGGCGCCGTCGTAAATCATCTCACTGTGCCCGGAGAGGTCGCACGTGCCCGGATCGTCGTCACGGTGACCAGTGAGCGCAGCCGTGGCACGGTCGGTGAAGAACATTGACTGCGACACGCGGGCCCGGCGCACGGCAAGGTCGGCTACTCCCTCGCAACGCCGGTCAGCAGCCTCGGGCAGCGGCGAGCCCATGCACCAGGCAGCGAGTAGCCGGGCAGTACCGGCCGCAGCCGTCCGCGCAGCCGCATCAGCCACCGGGCTAAAGAGGGGGCCGCTCACAGGCGACATGGGTTCACGATAGTCGCGAGAACACCGAGAAACCATCGTGCGGAACGCGCAAAAGTAAATAATCTGCGCATGGTCACGCGCAGAGCGTGACGCACCACGCCGGCACCAGCAGCACGTCAGCCCGCACACGCTGAGGCACGCAAGCTACATCGTCGCCACCTATATCGCCGGGGCAGCTAGGTAGCTCCGGTGTCCGGGCCTTACCTGACGGCGCGCGCCGGGACGAGCCACGGCTTGAGGGTGAGGATGCCGGCAGGCAGCGTGGCAGCCCACGCGGCGATCTCGGGAAGCACCTGAGCCAGGCTCGCGGTCACCAGGGCCTGGGCATCCTCAGACGCCGCGACGGCGGACTGGTAGATGTTCCAGTCCTCCCAGTGGCGGCGCAGATGGCCGCGCACCGCGTCGATGTCGTGCCTGGCCCAGCGGCTGGGCACGACACACAGCCGCTGCCCCAGTTGCGGCCGGAGCCGCGCCTCGACAGCCGCAGAGTCGACCGCGGCGACAACCAGCACGGCCCGGCCCGCTCGGGGCCGGAACGTCACCACCATCACCGCGGCGCCGCTGTCGCGCAGGTCGCCCAGGTCGAAGTCAAGGTTGC
>JAWWPV010000902.1:0-3800 GCA_033854775.1 Trebonia sp. | reverse complement strand
TGCAGCGCGGCGCCCTGCTGCGCGCCGCCGAGCGCGGCTACGTCGTCATGATCATGGAGGAGCCGACCGAGGACCCAAAGCCGCCTGGCGCCTACAGCTACCTCGTCACGGAAAGCCGCGCCGACGGGCTGCTGCTCGCCACCACCCTCCGCAGCGGCGGGGGCAGGGGCAGCGCCAAGCCCGACGAGGCGCTGAGCGCGGTGCCGCACGTGTACGTCAACCGGCGCGGTCCCGAGCAGGGCAACGACGTCGTCATGGACGAGGCAGGCGCCGTCCGGCTGTTCCTTGACCACGTGGCCGGCCTTGGCCACCGCAGCGTGCTGCTCGTTGACGGCCGGCGTGAGGTGGACACCGTGTACCGCCGGGCCGCCGCCATCCGGCGGCACTGCGCCGCCCTCGGTCTCACTGCCGTCATCAGGCACGCGGAGGCGACTGAGGCGGGCGGCTTCGCCGTGATCCGGCGCCTGCTGGCGACCAGGCCGCTGCCGACGGCCATCGGAGTAGGAAGTATCGAGCAGGTGTTCGGGGTGCTGGCCGCCCTGCGGGACGCGCGCATCGCCGTGCCCGGCGCGGTCTCCCTGGTCAGCTTGGACGACGACGAGTCCCTCGCCTACCTTGACGTGCCGGTCACGAGCATCTGCATGCCCCTGGCCGAGCTCGGCGCGGCGGCCGTCGACGCGCTGATCGCCAGGATCGACGGCACCGGCGGATCCAATGTCCTGATCGGCGAGCCGATGTCCCTGGTCTCCCGCGGGTCGGTGGGCCCGCCGCCCGCGGAGCCCGGCACCGCTCAACCCGCACCACCTGGAACTGCGGGTCGGCGCGAGCCGCCTGCGTGGAATCCCAACCGATGAGAGAAACGGAGCGCTTGAGCATGTCACTGGCAGGCAGGGTCGCGGTGGTTACCGGAAGCGCCCACGGGATCGGCGCCGCTATCGCGGACGCCCTGGCCGCGGACGGGGCAAAGGTGCACCGGGTCGACAAGCAGCCCACCGCCCTTGACGGGTCCGCGCTGACGGCCGCGGACCTCACCGACCCGTCCGCCGTCAACGACGTCTTCACCGCCGTAGGCCCGGTGCACATCCTGGTCAACACCGCCGGCGGGGTGGTCGGCCAGGTCGGCCGCTCACTGGAGGAGGTGTCCGAGGACGCCTGGCACGCGGTGGTCGACGCGAACCTGACGACCATGTTCCTGTGCACCCGCGCGGCCGTGCCCGCGATGAAAGAGCGCGGGTGGGGACGGATCATCAACATCTCGTCGGGGGCCGGGCTAACCGTCAGCAAGACCGGTATCCAGGCCTACGCCAGCGCCAAGGCGGGCCAGCTCGGCTTCACCCGGCAGATGGCGCATGAGCTCGGCCCCTACGGGATCACCGTCAACTGCATCGCGCCCGGCTTCATCCTGTCCAACCCGACCACGCAGTTGCAGTGGGACGGCTACGGCCCGGACGGGCAGCGGGCGCTGGTCGACGGGATCGCGATGCGCAGGATCGGCCAGCCCGCCGACATCGCCAACGGCGTCAGCTTCTTCGCCTCGGAGAGGTCAGGCTGGGTGACCGGTCAGGTCATCGCGATCGACGGCGGGAGCGCGTTCCAGTGACCGCGCCCGCGCTCGACTTCGACCCGGACGACAACCGTTACCTCACCGAGCTGGCCGAACTCGTCGACGGGCATTACGACGTCCAGCCGACCGGCGCGGAGGCAGGACGTTGAGTTCCGGACCGCACGACAGAAAGACAATCGCTATGGAGATTTTCGAAGTCGCGCCGCCCGAAGAAGGACCGAGCCTGGCTCTGCATGGCGGGGCCGGCGGCCGTGTGGAGGAGCTGACCCTCGCCGCCCGCGCGCCGTACGCGCAAGGACTGCTTGCCGCTTATCGTGCCGGATGGCAGGTGCTCGCAGCAGGCGGCGGCGCCCTGGACGCCGTGTGCGCCAGCACGGAGGTACTTGAGAACGACCCGCTGTTCAACGCCGGCCGTGGCGCCGCCCTCACCGCGACGGGACACGCTGAGCTCGACGCATCGGTGATGGCAGGATCCGGACTGGCCGGCGCGGTCGCCGCATCCAAGTACGCCAGGAACCCGGTCAGGCTTGCCCGCACCGTGATGGAGCACACTGAGCACGTCCTCATCGTCGATCCTGACGTCGCGTTCCTGCAACGCTACGGACTTGAAGTGGCCGAGCGCGACTACTTCATCACCCAGCCGCGCAAGCAGCAGCTGGACCACATCATGGACGGCCGTGCGACCGCCGCCCGCCACGGAACGGTCGGCGCGGTGGCCCGCGATGCCGGCGGTCGCGTCGCCGCCGCCACGTCCACGGGCGGGATGGCCGGCCAGGCCGAGGGGCGTGTCGGAGACAGCCCCATCGTCGGCGCGGGCGTATACGCCCGCGACGATGTCGTGGCGATCTCGTGTACGGGACACGGCGAGGCCTTCATCCGCGGCGTCGTAGCGTACGACGTCGCCGCCCGGCTCCGCTATACAGGCGCGGACCTCGCCGAGGCGGTCCGGGAGACCTTCGAGCAGGAACTCGCCCAGCGCGGCTCCACCGGAGGCCTCGTCGCCATCGGCGGCGATGGCCGCATCGTCGTGGCGCACAATTCGCCGGCGATGTTCTCCGCACGCGGTACCGGCCCCGAGCCGGCGCTTACGACATGACGGCTTCTCCGGCCAACGAACTGCCGTTGAGGGACGAGACCTTTCAGGTAGTTCTCCAGGCCGGCCTTGATGTCGGCCGACGTTCCTCATCAGGCCGATGACGCCGTGCCCGCAGCCCGTCTGACTAGTCCGGCATGGCCGCCACGATGTTCTCCTCGGTGAATGGCAGCGCGCGCACCCGCACCCCGAGTGCGTTGCAGAGGGCGTTGCCGATGGCTGCCACCGTGGGACCCTGCGCCGTCTCCCCGACGCCGAGAGCCGGGTTTCCGTTGCCAGGCAGCAGCTCCACGTCGACCGCAGGCACCTCGGAGAACCGCAGGATGGGATATGTCTCCCAGGTATCGCTTGTCACGCCGTACCGGTCGAAGCGCACTTGCTCCTTCAGCGCCCAGCTAGTTGCCTGGACCGCGCCGCCCTCTACCTGGTTCGCGGCACCGTCCGGGTTGATTACCAGGCCGGCGTCGACCGCGATGGTCAGCCGCCGGACCCGGACCTCGCTGACCGCCTCCACCTCGGCGACCACGGCGCAGTACGCGCTGGTGTTCTTGTACCGGGCGAAGCCGATGCCGTGCCCAGCGGATTCGGCCGGTGACCAGTTACCCCACCCGGAGCGAGCGGCCGCCGACTCGATCACGGCCCGCGCCCGCGGGTCGCTCAGGCAGGCGAGCCGGTATTCGACCGGGTCCCGGCCGGCGGCGAGAGCGAGCTCGTCCATGAACGACTCGGCCGCGAACACGTTGAGGAACGCGCCAAGCGAGCGCAGCGCGGACGTGCGCAGCGGCATGTCGAGCAGCCGGTGGTTGACCGCCCGGTAGGCGGGAAAGTCGTAGTCGGGCACGGAATTGCGGCCGGCGCCGCCGCCGCGCGCCATCGGCGGTTCCGCGGCGGCTTCGATCTCCTCGCCGCTGGCGCGGTGACTGTTGGCGAGCAGCGCGACCGACCGGGCCGAGCCTGGCCTGGTCGAGTGCCCGTTCCCCCATATCTCATGGTGCCAGGACAGCACGTTCCCTGCCTCGTCCACGTCGGCGGCGACGCGCACCACGCCCGCCGCGCCGAACGGCGCCCAGGCCAGTTCGTCGGCCCGGCTCCAGACCACCTGGACGGGCCGGCCCGGCACGGCCATAGCGAGCAGGGCGGCGT
>JAWWPV010000901.1:0-3437 GCA_033854775.1 Trebonia sp. | reverse complement strand
AGCCACCATGGTGGCAATCATCTCGACGTGGCCGATCTCCTCGGTCGCGACGTCCATGATGAGGTCCTTGTACTTGCCGGGCATCCGGCAGTTCCATGGTGCTCCGCGAGATCGGGACGACAGATGGCCGAGGGCGCCTCTGCTGGACCCGCCATCGCGTTGCGACAAGTGCGGCTCTGTTACCCGGGCGTCTCCGCCTTAATCCGAAGTTCCGCCGGCGTTGCGCGGCGCGGGACGGCCTTCCCCCCGGGACTTCGGTGATGCCGCGGCTATGGCCTGGTGATGAAGCGTCCGTAGCGTCCTGGACATAGCCAGTGCCGCACGTCCAGCTCAGGGCCGACGGCACCTCAGCCCTTCGAGGAGACCCTCATGTTCCGGCACACCAGCCGCCTGCAGTTCGAGTCCAGGCCAGAGAAGCCCGACCCGGTCTACGCGCACAAGCTCCAGGAACTCATCGGCGGCGCCTACGGCGAGATGACCGTCACCATGCAGTACCTGTTCCAGGGATGGAACTGCCGGATGCCCGGCAAGTACAAGGACCTCATCATGGACGTCGCGACCGAGGAGATCGGCCACGTCGAGATGATTGCCACCATGGTGGCTCGCCTGCTGGAAGGCGCGCCCGCCACGGCGACCACTAAGGCGGCCGCCGCCGACCCGGTGGTCGGCGCGGTGCTCGGCGGAATGGACCCGCAGCAGGCCATCGTCGCCGGCGGCGGGGCGTTGCTGGCCGACAGCAACGGCTACCCGTGGAACGGCCGCTACATCGTGGCCAGCGGCAACCTGCTGGCCGACTTCCGCGCCAACGCTGCGGCCGAGGCCCAAGGGCGCCTGCAGACCGCCCGGCTCTACAACATGACCGACGACCCCGGCGTGAAGGACATGCTGAAGTTCAACCTCGCCCGGGACACACTGCACCAGAATCTTTGGCTCAAGGCCATCGAGGAACTCAAGAGCGACGGACTCGAGCCCTCCACGGTCGCGCCGAACGCGCTGTTCGACGAGGAGTACGCCGAGCACGCCACCTCCGTGTGGCACCTGTCCGACGGGACTGCGGGCGCGCAGGGCGGCTGGGCGTCCGGCCCGCAGCCCGACGGCCAGCACGAGTTCGGCTACCTGCAGGGCCCAGAGCCGCTCGGTGACGTCGCGTCCGCGCCGCCGCCGGACCCCAAGCTGTACGCCACCTACGACGGCAGCATGGGCGACCCCAAGGACCCGGCGCTCGGCACCGAGGCAGGGCCGATGGGCAAGCTCAAGAGCAAGCTCACCCCCTGACCGACTACCGGGAGAGGCCCGCCGCCGCACCTGGGCCGGGCCTCTCCCGCGGCCGATCGTCAACGGCTACCACAGGAGGAACAGTGGGTTCCGTGCTCGACCAGACGGCACCCGCCGTCATTGACCCAGATGCGCAGGCTGAGTCCCGTCGGCGATGGATGCCGGGACTGCGCCGGATGGCCGCCATGTGTGGTCCCGCCTTCGTCGTCTCCGTCGCCTACGTTGACCCCGGTAACTTCGCCACCAACATGGCCGGCGGCGCCAGTTACGGTGACATGCTGCTGTGGGTCATCGCGGTCGCGAACCTTCTGGCCATGTTCATCCAGGCGCTGTCGGCCAAGCTCGGCATCGCAACCGGCCAGAGCCTGCCCGCCGTATGCCGAGCTCACCTGCCGCGACCAGTCACCTGGCTGCTGTGGGTGCAGGGCGAACTGATCGCCGTCTGCACTGACCTGGCCGAGTTCCTCGGCGGCGCGATCGCGCTGAACCTGCTGTTCGGCACCGCGCTCGTGCCAGCCGCTATCATCACGGCGGCGGTCTCCTCGGCGCTGCTCATGCTGGCCCCGTGCGGCCGCCGCCGGTATGAGACCGCCATCACCGGGCTCCTCGCCGTCGTCTGCGCCGGCTTCCTCTACCAGGCAGTCCTGGCCGGACACGTCAGCACCGCGGTTCGCGGGCTCGCGCCGCGCCTGGCTGGGCAGGGCAGCGTGCTGCTCGCGGCGGGAATCGTCGGGGCCACGATCATGCCGCACGTCATCTACCTGCATTCCGCGCTTACCCAGGACCACGCCAGGCAGGCGGGCCACCGTGCGGCCCTGCGCGCGAGCCGCGTCGACATCATCGCCGCCCTAGGCGTCGCCGGCCTGGTCAACATGGCGATGATGACCGTGGCGGCCACCGCCCTGCGCGGCCGCGGCGTCGCCAGCCTCCCCGGCATCCACGCCAGCCTCGGCACCGCGCTCAGCGGCGGCGCGGCCGCAGCCTTCGCCCTGGCTCTGCTGGCCTCGGGCCTGGCCTCCTCCAGTGTCGGGATCCAGGCCGGCCAGGTCATCATGGAAGGCTTCCTGCGCCGCCGGATACCGCTCGCGGCCCGGCGCGTGGTCACGATCGCCCCCGCCATCGCCGTCCTCGCCGCCGGCATCGACCCGGTACGAGTCCTCATCCTCAGCCAGGTCGCCCTCACTGCCGGGCTTCCGTTCGCGCTCATCCCGCTCACCATCATGACAAGCCGCGAAAGCATCATGGGCGCACTAGTCAACCGACACAGCACCACCATCGCCGCCATCACGATCACGATCGCCATCCTCGCACTCAACGGAGTACTGCTCGCGCAGGCTTGAGCATGGCCGACGGACATAAAAGACCTGCACTCCGAACGGGCGCATGGTTCCCGCCTCAGCAAGATGCCGCACCCATCCTGGCAGCCAAGGCCGCTCAACGCGGAGAACTGTACGTCCAGCGATTGCTCAACCAGTCAAGGGTGCGCAAGGCACCACCCCCAAGCCCAAGGATCATAACGATGCGATATGTCCCGATAACGCGCTCGATCTACCTGGCCCCGGCGCTCAGTCGCAGGTGCACCCGACCGAGGCGTCGGCTCCCGCGGGTCCCGCCCAGCGCGGGCTCCTCCGCCAGCGGCGGCTCGGCCAGCGGCGTCTCTCAGATAACCAGCAACTGGGATACGTTCTTCGACTCCGCTACCCCGGACAGTAAGCGTGTCCAGCTGCTGCAGAATGGCTCGCAGTTCGCGTCGTCGATTAAGGCCTACGCGTCCGGCGCACTCGCGGCCGCGGTGACGTCCAAAGGTGACTCCGTAACGCTGAGCTCAGCCACCCAGGCGAAGGTGGAGTACGACCTTTCGGCGATGGGAACCACGCCAGCCACCCACATGGCCGGGACTGCGGTCCTCCATGACGGCACATGGAGGGTAGGCGACGACGTCTTCTGTAGCCTGCTGACCCAGGCCAAGAGCGCTGGCCTGTCCGTACCGATGCCCTCGGCATGCAGCTCAGCCAGCTGAGTGGTCCACGGGGAGGCCGACCTGCAGCGGGTCGCGGGCGGCGACGACCTAGCCCTCGCGTCGATCATGCCGACCTTGGGCATGATCGACGAGCTCCGTCGCGAGGAGGTCATACTCATGGTTCCGAGGCCGAAACGCCGGC
>JAWWPV010000900.1:0-8804 GCA_033854775.1 Trebonia sp. | reverse complement strand
AGGTGTGCCTGAAATACTTCAACTCCCCGGCCGCCTGAAATTGGGGGTGCGGGGGGCTGGGGCGAGGGTCCGGCGGCCCGCGGCACCCGGCCGGGGCGGCGGCCGGTGTCGTGCGGGCCATGCGCGGGATCACTGAGGGGCACCACACCGGCCACGGGTGATCTTCGCTGACGAGTCCAGCGGCGTCCAACGTATGGCCACCTTTGTATACGATGGGCGATTGTGACACCACCGGCCACCGCGGGGACCGTCGGCAGCGCCCACCTTCCATTGCGCGACGTTGCCGCCATAGAGATTCGCCGACTGATCCTTGACGGCACGCTCAGGCAGGGCGAACGGCTGATCGAGGACCGGCTGGCCGAACAACTGGGCGTGTCGAGAAACCCGGTCAGGGAGGCCCTGCGAATGCTTGAGGCGGAGGGATTCGTCGACACCGCCGTCCGTCGCGGCTGCTTCGTGGCCACGCTGTCGGCCGAGCAGGCGGCCGACCTGTTCGAAGTGCGGCTCGCGATGGAGCCGCTCGGGGCACGGCTGGCGGCGCGAGAGGCGGGGCGGTCCCCCAGCACCGGTCGCGGTCACATCGCGCGCATGAAGGAGATTTTGGCCGAGGCGCAGACCAGCCCCGAGGAGCATGCTCTCGACGAGCTGTCCGAGCTGCACACCGAGTTGCACTCGCTGGTCTTCGAGATGACGGGGAATAGCTACCTGATCGCGATCGCCATCCCCATGGTCAAGCGCGGACAGTGGCTGCTGCGGCAGAGCGCGCCGCTGCGCACCCCGTCGGCGTGGTCACAGCACCGAGGGCTGATCAGTGCGATCGAGGCCGGTGACGCCGATCTCGCGGAGACGGTAGCCAGGCACCATGTCCTGACTGTCCGCAGCGACCTGCTGAACTCGGCCCTTTCGGCCAACTGAGCGACTCTCGCTCGTTCCCGTATACAAAGCATCAGCCAGGCTTCGCGTCCGACAGTCTCCCGCTTGCTTCGCCGCGGGGCTTCTGCCTGCGCATACAGCCTTTTAACGAGGCCAGGCCACGTTTCTCGCGTCCTGCGGGAAACAACTCTTTTCCCGTCACGTAACATCCTCGTATCCCAAGCTATGTATACAACATACGAACGGAGTTGCCGCCGCTTGTTCCAAGGGGTTCACGAAGGAGTCCGCGATGATCGACCAGTCCCAGCCCCTCCAACCCGTCTCCCGGCGCCAGCTTTTTGGCATTGGTGCCGGTGCCGCCGCCGTGCTTGGCCTCGCCGCCTGTGGCGCTGACTCGAGTCCCGGCAGCTCCGCAGGCGGAGCGATCGTCTCCGGTGGGACGCTGACCATGGGCATCGCGTCTACGCCCGACACGCTCGACCCGGGCGCCACGGGACTCGCCCTCACACTGCTGATCAGCATGGCGATGTTCGACCCGCTCGTCTGGTGGCTGCCGGACGGGTCGGGTGGCAGCCGGTTCGTCCCGGGGCTGGCCGAGAGCTACACCGTGTCGCCGGACGCGTCGGTCTACACCTTCAAGCTCCGCAAGGACGTGACCTTCCACGACGGCACGAAGTTCGACGCGAACGCGGTCAAGGCCACCTACGACCACGTCGTCGACCCGGCGACCAAGTCCAAGAGCGGTCTAGGCGCGCTCGGTCCCTACAAGGAGACCAAGGTCCTCGACCCGTACACGGCGCAGATCGTCTTCACCGCGCCCAACGCCTCGTTCCTGCACCAGCAGGCGGCGGGCAACTTCGGCATCGCGTCGCCGACCGCGCTGAAAAAGTACGGCGCCACCGGGTTCGGCAGCCACCCGGTCGGCAGCGGCCCCTTCATGTTCTCCAGCTACGCCCCGGGCAGCCAGCTCACGCTGGTCAAGAACCCCGCGTACAAGTGGGGGCCGGCCGCGCTGAGCATGAAGCCGCCGCTGCTTGACAAGCTGGTGTTCCGGATCGTGACCGACGACAGCGGGCGGTACAACGCGCTCCAGTCCGGCCAGCTCCAGATCGCCATGAACCTGCCGCCCAACGACATCGCGGCCGCGCAAAAATCCGGACAGTACAAGCAGCTCACCGTCCAGTCCATCGGCACGCCGCTCGGCATGCCGATCAACGTCACCAAGCCGCCGACGGACGACCCCCTGGTCCGGCAGGCGATTATGTACGCGGTTGACCAGCAGAAGCTGGTCAGCGAGGTCCTCTTCGGCGTCGACACCCCCGCGCACACGGTGCTGACGCCGATCACCCCCGGGTACAGCCAGGCCTCGGCCGGCCTCTACTCCTATGACCCGGACAAGGCGAACGCGCTGCTCAGCAAGGCCGGGTGGACGATGGGAGCGGACGGCGTCCGCACGAAGAACGGGAAGAAGCTGGCGCTTGAGATCATCCTGTTCGCCGGCGGCGGCCTGGAGCTGCCCACCGAGTTCGTCGTCTCGGAGCTGAACAAGGTGGGCTTCACCGCCGCCACGACCGTGCAGCCGTTCGCGACCGCGCAGGCGTCGTTCAACGCCGGCGAGCACAACCTGGGGTCATTCGGCTACTACGGCACCGACCCCTACCTGCTCAACATCTGGGTCAACTCCGACGCCATCAAGTCCGGGTTCAACTGGTCGCACTATGACAACCCGAAGATCGACGCGCTGATCGCGCAGGCGAACAGGACCGCGAGCGACGCCGCCAGGAACGCCCTTTACGAGCAGATCGGCACGGACCTGATGAAGGACGCGATCTACCTCCCGCTGTGGAACGTGAACGACCCGTTCACCATGAAACCCGGCGTCAGCGGGCTGCACAGCACGCTGAACGGCTACGTCACCTTCCACTCGGCGTCACTGGGCTGACGTGGCGGCATTCATTGCACGGCGGCTGGCGACCGCCGTCCCGGTGATGCTCGGGATCACTGTCGTCGCGTTCCTCCTGATCCACCTGGTACCAGGCAGCCCGGCAAAGGTGATCCTGTACGGGTCCGAGGCCACGCCGCGGCAGATCGCGGAGCTCACCCATCAGCTCGGCCTCGACCAGCCGATCTGGACGCAGTACGCCCGGTTCCTCGGGCAACTGCTGCGCGGCAACCTCGGCACGTCCTACCTGACCCAGACCTCGGTCGCGTACGAGCTGCTGTCCCGCACCCCGAGCACGCTCATCCTTACCGGTTCGGCGATGGCCGTGGCTATCGGCATCGGCGTGCCGCTCGGGGTGCTGGCCGGCGCCCGGCCCGGGTCGGCGCTCGACCAGGCGGCGCGTGCGGTGTCGTTCCTCGGAGTGGCCGTTCCTTACTTCTTCCTCGCGCTGCTCCTCGTGCTGCTGTTCAGCGTCCGGCTGCGCTGGTTCCCCGCCATCGACAACGGGTCGTTCGGCGCGCTCGTGCTGCCGGCCGTGTCGCTTGGCTGGGGGTACGCGGCGATCCTCACCCGCCTCATCCGGGGCCGGATCATCGAGGAGTACCGCAGCGAGTACGTCCGCTCGGCCCGAGCCCGCGGGTGCGCGGAATGGCGGGTCCTGCTCCGGCACACGCTGCGGAACTCCTCGATCCCCGCCATCACCACCATCGGCCTGCAGTTCGGCAACATCCTGACGGGAGCGGCCGTGACCGAGGTGATCTTCGGGCGCGCGGGCCTCGGCAGCTACCTGGCCACCGCCATCACGAGCAAAAACATCCCTGTCGTCCAGGGTGCCGTCATCCTCATCGGGCTCGGTTACGTGCTGATCAACCTCGCCGTCGACCTCATCGTCGGCGTCGTCGATCCACGTGCCCGCCTGGCCTGAGTCAGCTAAGGAGCGCAATCATGGCATTGGCCACGGCGACCACGGCCGCCGGCATCGCCCCCGCGGGCCGGGCGCGGGCTGGGCAGGCCCTCGGCTGGGCGGTGATGGCGGTCACCGTCGTCGCGGTCCTCATTCTGCTGGCCGCCCCGGGCCTGGTGGCGCACGTCAACCCCACCGCCACCACAGGCGACATACTGACGGCCCCGGGCGCGGGGCACTGGTTCGGCACCGACCAGCTCGGCCGTGACGTGTTCAGCCGGACGGTCTACGGCGCCCGTCCAGTGCTCATCGCGAGCCTGCTCGGCGTGGTGCTCGCCATGGTCGCCGGGGTGGCCATCGGGCTCGCGGCGGGGACCGCGCCACGCTGGCTGAACTCGGTGATCATGCGCGTCGTCGACGTCCTCCTGGCCATCCCCGTGCTGATGATCGCGCTCATCCTGATCGCCACCGCGGGCTCAGGCGTCCGCAGCATCGTCATCGCCATCGGGGTGGCCTTCACCCCCGGCTTCGCCCGAGTCGTGGAGGCCTCGGTACGCAAGTTGCGGTCCGTGGACTACGTGGAGGCTGCCCGGGTCTTCGGGTCAAGCCGGAGCCGCACGTCCATCCGGCACCTCCTGCCCAACCTGATGACTGAGGTAGTCGTGCTCGGTACCAGCGCGGTCGGCTGGGCTGTGCTCACCGCCACGACGCTGAGCTTCCTCGGGCTTGGCGTGCAACTCCCGCAGCCGGACTGGGGCAGCGACCTTGCCGCGGGCGCCACCTACCTGTCCACGTCCTGGTGGCTGTCCACGTTCCCCGGCCTCGGCATCACCGTGACGATCCTGCTGGCCAACTTCATCGGCGACTCCCTGATGGCCGCGCTGGACCCGCGTGACGGCGTGCGGCCCATCCAGGGGTTCCGTGCGCTCGTCGTCGGCCAGCGCTCTCGGCGGCAAAGGGGTCATCAGGCGGAGTCGGCGACGGCGCGGACGGAGGCCCGCCAGTGAGCCTGCTTGAGCTCGCCGACCTGCGCACCGAGATCGCCACGCGGGAAGGCAAGGTGCACGCGGTCGACGGCGTCTCGCTCACCGTCGACGCCGGCGAGGCCGTCGGTCTTGTCGGGGAATCGGGCAGCGGGAAGACGATGACTGGCATGTCGGTCATGCGGCTACTGCCAAAGGGCGGGTCGATCACCGGCGGCTCGATCCGGTTCGCGGGGAATGAGCTGACCTCCCTCAGCGAGGCCGCCATGCGTCGGCTGCGCGGGAACGAGATCGCCTTGATCTCGCAGGACCCGATGTCGTCGCTTAACCCCGTCCGCACCATCGGCAGCCAGCTCCGCGAGGCATACCGGATCCACGTCGGCGGCTCGCACCGGGCCGCCAGTCGTCGCGCCACCGAAGTCCTCGGGATGGTGGGGATGCCACGGCCCGCTGAGCGGCTCGATGACTACCCCTACCAGTTTTCCGGCGGCATGCGCCAGCGCGCGATGATCGCCATCGGCCTGGTCTGCGAGCCAAAGCTGCTCATCGCGGACGAGCCGACCACCGCCCTCGACGTTTCCATTCAGGCGCAGATCCTCGAGCTGATCGACCAGCTCAGGGCGCAGCTGTCGATGGGGGTCTTGCTGATCACCCATGACATGGGCGTGATCGCGGGCCATACCGACAGGGTCGCGGTCATGTACGCGGGGAAGGTGGTCGAGCAGGCCGCCACCGCCGCGCTGTTCAGCGATCCGAGGCACCGCTACACGGAGGCGCTCTTCGAGTCCATGCCCACGCTTGAGCAGGACAGGGCCGCCAGCCTGAGGACCATCCCCGGCATGCCGCCGAAGCTCATCGGCCTCGCCCTGACCTGCCGGTTCGCCCCCCGCTGCCGGTTCGCCGGGGATGACTGCACGAGCGAGGATCCGGCGCTGCGCCTAGTGACGCCCGGGCATGCCCATGCCTGCCTGCATCCGAGGCAGCCGGGTACCCCAGCGTCCGCCGTGATCACACGGCGGGAACGGGCCGAGGTCGCCGACGAGCCGCTGCTTGAACTCGACAGCGTCGTCAAGCGATTCAGCCTCCGCCCCCAGGCGCCCTTCCAGCGCGGCCGGGTTGTGCACGCCGTCTCCGGCGTCTCCCTGAGCGTGCGGGCGGGCGAGACATTCGGGATCGTCGGCGAGTCCGGCTGTGGCAAGACCACGCTCGGCCGGATGCTTGTCGGGCTTGAGCAGCCGACGAGCGGCTCGGTCATCTTCGACGGGCGTGAGCTGGGCGCCCAGCGGGGCACGGAGTTCCGGCGCCGCCGCCGCGACCTGCAGATCATGTTCCAGGACTCCGCTGCCGCGCTAGATCCGCGCATGCCGGTGTCCGCGCTCATCGCCGAGCCGCTCGCGGCCCAGCACATCGGGACAAGGCGCGAGCGGCAGGCCATGGTCACCGAACTGCTCGACGCGGTTGGCCTGCCCCGCGAGGCGGCCCGCCGCTATCCGCACGAGTTCTCCGGCGGCCAGCGACAGCGCATCGCGATAGCTCGGGCGCTGGCGCTCAAACCCAAGGTCATCGTCGCGGACGAGCCCGTCTCGGCGCTCGACGTCTCGGTCCAGGCGCAGATACTCAACCTGATGCGCTCGCTTCAGGACCGCTACCAGCTCACCTACGTCGTCATCTCCCACGACCTGGCGCTGCTGAAGTACCTCGCCGACCGCATCGGCGTCATGTACCTGGGGACGCTCGTAGAGGAAGGAACAAGCGACGAGGTCTACCGTGCGCCCAGGCACCCGTACACTGCCGGGCTGATCCGGGCCATCCCGCTCCCCGACCCGGCCCTTGAGCGCGCCAAGACCGCCAGCGGGCTCGGCGGCGAGCTCCCGTCGGCGGTCAACCCGCCCAGCGGCTGCCGGTTCAGGACCCGCTGCCCGCGCGCCTCGGCCCTGTGCGCGCAGGAGGCCCCCGTGCTGGCCGCGGCGGGAAGCCTGCACGCGGTAGCGTGCCATCATCCCCTGACAACGGACGCGGAAGAAGGCAAGGACCCGCCGACCCGAGCCGAACGGAAGGCCCGCGCATGACTACCCACCTGCTGGAACCCGCCGCGGACACCACCAGGGACGTCTTCTCCCGCGAGCACCCGGCCGTGCTCGCCGTCGATCCCGGTGACACCGTGCTCATCCGCTCGCTTGACGCCTCCGGGTACCTGGCCAGGCAGACCTTCCCCGGCGAAGAGCAGCCGAAGATGTTCCCCCATGCCCGCGGGCACTGCCTGACCGGCCCGATCGAGGTGCGCGGGGCCCAGCCGGGCGACATGCTGGCACTGCACCTGGTGGCGCTGCGCCCCGGTGACTGGGGCTGGACGGTCGCGGCCGCGCTCGACACGCCGGTCACTCGGCGCCTCGGCCTCGCGGGCGGGCCGCCGTCGTGGCTGCTCTGGGAACTTGACCCGGACGCGGGCAAGGGCACGAACGACCGCGGGTTCACCCGGCCGCTCGCGCCCTTCCTCGGTGTGATGGGCCTGCCACCAGCCGAGTACGGGGAGCACTCGACAATCCCGCCCAGGGCCGTCGGCGGCGGGAACATCGACTGCAAGGAACTCATCGCCGGGGCCACGCTCTACCTGCCGGTCACCGTTCCCGGTGCCCTGCTCTACCTGGGCGACGGGCACGCGGCGCAAGGCGACGGCGAGGTGGGCGGGACCGCGATCGAATGCCCGATGACCACCGAGGCGGTGGTCGATCTCGTCCCAGAGCGCCCGCTGCGGGTGATCCACGCCGAGACGCCCGCCGGGCGGATCACGTTCGGCTTCGACAGCGACCTCAACGTGGCGATGGGCGACGCGCTCGACGCGATGGTCACGTGGATGCAGGGACTGTTCGGCCTCGGCAAGGCGGCTGCGCTTGCCCTGGCGAGCACGACCGTAGACCTGCGGATCACCCAGGTGGCCAACCAGGTCTGGGGCGTGCACGCGGTGCTTCCCGCGGGGTTGGCAGGATGAGCGCCGGCTGGCCCGTACAGGACGGAGTCCTCGACCTCGGCGACTTCGTGGCCGAGCGGGGCGGCGTGATCCGCGGCGCAAGGCTGGCATGGCAGGCGCACGGGACGCTCAACGAGGCTCGGGACAACGTGATCGTCTACCCGTGCAGCTTCACCGCCGACCATGAGGACCTATCCTGGCTCATCGGCCCGGACGCGGTCTTCGACCCGGCCCGGTGGTTCATCGTTATCCCCGACATGTTCTCCAACGGGCTATCTTCAGGGGCCGCGGACTCCGGCGGCTTCCCGCCCGTGGTGACCATGGCTGATAACGTGCGGGCGCAGCACCGGCTGCTAACAAAGGTGTTCCAGGCTAAGCGGATCGCGGCGGCGTACGGGTTCTCAATGGGCGCGGGGCAGGCCTACCACTGGGCCGCACTGTTCCCCGGCCTGGTCGAGCGGGCGATCATCGTGTGCGGGAGCGCACGGACCTCGGTGCACAACAAGGTGTTTCTGTCCGGGCTGCTGCGCACGCTTGAGGCGGCACCAGAGTACGAGGGGGACGGACGGTTCCGGACTGAGCCCGTGGCCGCACTGCGCGCGTTCGCGCACATATACGCCGCGTGGGGCCTGAGCCAGGATTTCTATCGCGAACGGCTATACGAGACGGCACTTGGCGCACCCAGCCTGACGGCGTTCCTCAAGTCGGACTGGGAGGACAGGTTCGCCGTCCACCGAGCCGCCAATCTTTACGCCCAGGCGCTCACCTGGCAGGAAGCCGACATCAGCGCCAACGACCTCTACGGCGGCGACCTGCCTAAAGCGCTGGCCTCAATCAGTGCCCGGGTGCTGCTCATGCCCGGCGCGACCGACCTGTACTTCCGGGTCGAGGACAACGAGGCGGAACTCGCGCACCTGAAGAGCGCCGAGCTCGCGGTGATTCCCAGTATCTGGGGTCATCGTGCGGGCAACCCTCGAGGAATCCCCGCCGACCTGGACTTCCTGACCGTCCGGGTCCGCTCGTGGCTCGAGGCGCAATTATTGCCGGCCTCGGCCTCGGCTGGCACGGGCGTGCGCGACGCCGACGCGGACCGGGCCGCCGCCGGGATCCACCCTGGCCAGCCACGAGGCGCGC
>JAWWPV010000899.1:0-8830 GCA_033854775.1 Trebonia sp. | reverse complement strand
TGGTCACCACAGCAGCACGCGGAACTCGAGCACGTCCTGACGAAGCTGTCCCGCGCGATGCTCGGCGACGAGTCCGACCGCCACCTGGCCGACCGCTAGCCCCACGATCAAAATCAGGGATCGTCCGAACGGTTGCGTGTCGCACGCGGTCGGCGTTGGGAGAGCCGGGGCCAACGAGACGTGGTTCAAAGCGAACGTCAAGCCCAACGTGCCCACTGAGATCCAGCAGGAGGTGATCGAGCTCCACGGGGTGGTGCAGCCGTAGAACCCGGCTGGGGACGGTCACGTGTCCAGGTCGGACTCGGCCAGCAGCCGCGCGGTCTCCTCCGGACTGATTAGCAAGGCGGCCAGCAGGTGCCGGTCCTGCCAGCGGCCCGCTGCCCAGGCCAGCCCGTGAGCCAGGCCTTCCACAGTAGCCGCGTGCAACTCGCCGCCGGCGTATCGCCACGGGACATCGGCGCCGTCGACCGTGAGGCTGTCGTGCTCTTGGTAGGTCGCGGGGGCCTCAGGGAGCACGTCAGGCACTATGCCTGGGACCGGCCGGCGTTCCCCGCCCGAGTCGATGACCCCGGGGACCTCCTCGGAAGCCAGCGGCAGGTCAAGCAGGTCGGCCAGGCGCGCTGCGTGCCGGTACGGTGCCAGGACAAGGGGCTGGGCCGCGGCCAGTGGCCACAAGTCTGGCGCGTCGAGGATCAGGGCGTCCCCGGCTTCCGCGACGATGATCTTGTCACCGTGAATCGCGCGGACCCGGTCTGGCGGGGTGACGTCGTCGGGCGTCATGCCGTCGGTGGTCGCGAGTGCCGACCACAGCGCTCGCAATTGTGGCCTGGTAACCTCACGCGCCGGGTCGGCGAGCCGGCTCAGCAGCTCATCCGCACCGCCGGGCTCGGCGAGCAGGGCGGTGAGGGAAGAGCGGACCCCGAGCGCTTGAGCGATTGCCGGATCGGCGAGGACACGAGTGAGCGCCGGGTCCGCGTCGGCCGCCCCGGGCATGCCTACCGGATCGTACAGGCCGGCCAGCAGCGGATCCGCGTCGGGAACGCGCAGGCCGGATGGGTACCGGCCGCCGAGCGTCACATGATGGCGCAGCCACCAGGCTGTGTAGGACGGGACGTCGGCGGGCCGGCCGTCGGGCAGGCGGACCCGGGTCGGCTCGGTAAGCGCGGCGCGCAGCGGCGGCCGGGTCAGCAGGTCTAGGGCCTGGGGCCAGCGGTCCTGGTCGATGAGATCGAGGTCCCTGACGGCGGTGAACTCGACCGCAACTGGCGGCAGGGGCGGCATGGCATCCTCGGCCGACCGCAGCCGGTCTCTGGTGTCGGCGGCCCACTCGTCGGCACCGTCGAGGTCCAGGTCGATGTCGGCCTCGTCGAGTTCGACGTCTTCCGCCGTCAGCAGGCTGAAGGACCACAGCACGCCGGCCGCCCGCAGAGCTTCCGGTCCGTGCCGTTTCACTAGGTCCGGATCGACCGTGCCGAATGGAGAGTCGCTGGCGAAGATCCCCGCCAGCGGCGCGCCGGGCAGCAGCAGTTCCCCGGCGGGATACCAGTCGCCGCCCTCGCCGGGCAGCGCTAGTTCGGCCAGCCACGGGTACTCGCCGGTGGCGATGTCGAGCGCGGCGAGCAGGCCGAGCACCGCGTCCGCGAGTCGCTGCGGCGAGTCGTCGTCGTAGCCGGCCTCGATGGCGCTGTCGTAAGAGTTCTTGACGGCCGCACGGGTCGCCGGGTCTTCGAGTACGCTCCGCGGCGTCGCCTCGACCGCGCCGAGCCGGGCGAGCAGCGGGTGCGCCGCCGCCGGGTCGACCACGCGAAGGCCAAGCACGGCGAGCCGGCCTGCATGCTCAAGCCCCTGTCCAGGCAGCAGCAGCCCGCGTGGCCCGCGCACCACCCGCCCGTCGGCCAGCGGAACCGGCAGCGCGCCCAGCTCGGCCCGTTCCTCGGCCGGGACATTGGCGAGCGCGGTGTACAGACCGTGCCACCAGGCGGGCTCCCGTGCGAGCGAGGCCAGCAGGTCGGCCAGCTCCGCGAGAGGCATCCGGCGTACCTCGAGCACCGCCCACGCCGGGTGCCGAGGAGGCCCGGCGACCAGGTTCGGCAGGACCGGGGCGAGCCACTCGCTCAGCCTGGCGGCCGAGCTCGCGAGCAGCACCGCGTCCCGTGGCCGTACCCGGGTAGCCGCGAGCGCCCCGGAGGCGTCCGCTTCAGGATCGCCGCCGACGGCGGGCAGGAACGGGATCACTGGAAGCCGGGACACGATCGCGCGGGCCAGCCGGGCGTCAAGCTCGCCCTGGCCCACCGGTCCTGGCACGAGGTCGAGCAGCCCAGGCCCGGGAGCCAGCTCAGGCAGCAGGCCGGCGTAGGCGTCCGCCGCCCGCTCGACCAGGAAATCGGTCAGCGGCCCAGGCGCGACGTGCCGCCGGTCCGTGCTCAGCGGGAACGACGCGAGCAGCAGGGCGGGCAGGCTGAGCGGCTCGTCGGTCGGTGTCGGGGCGTGCACGACGGACGCGACCCCCTCGGGCAGCCGCCCCGCCCGCCCGCCGTCGGAAACCGGCCCACTGGTGACCGGCACCGCCCAGCGGACCGACCACGACGTCCGGCCGCGTTCTTCGGCGGGCCGGTCGGCGAGCAACGCCGGGTCGAGTTCGCCGCCGGAACTTGCGACCCGCCAAGCGCTCGGCACGCCGTTGACAGTGATGGTCGACCGGCCGCCGTCGTGGACCGCGGTCAGCAGCCGGGTCGCGCCCCCGGCGGTGATCTCGACGTGCGTGAGAGCCGGGAGCGCGAGCAGCAGCGCGGGCCCGGTCTCGGCGAGCAGCCGGGTGACGAGCTCCACGGCCGCGTCATCCCGCAGCGGCAGCTCGACCGCCGTCATGAACCCGTCGGGCAGCGCGTCGCCGGCGCCGGAGGGCGCCTGATCCGCGAACGGCAGCCGCAGGACCGGCACGTGGCCGGACCGCGCCTCGATCTCGCCGGCCAGCGCCGGGATGTCGCTCACAAGCTTCCGTGCCCGCTCCCGTGACCAGCCAACGGCCCCGGTCGTCGACCGGATGCGCGGGGAGTCGCTGACCGCGACGACCGCCGCGAACCCGACGCCGAAACGGCCGACCGTCCCGTCGCCAGCGGCGTCACCGCGCTTGCCCGACGCCCGCAGGGTCGAGAGAGCCTCAACCCCGGCGGCGTCAAGCGGCGCCCCGGTGTTCAGCGCGACGAGAGCCCCGTCACGTAGCGTCAGCCGCAGCCGCCCGGGCACACCGCCGCGCACCGCTGCGTCCGCCGCGTTCTGCGCGAGTTCCACGACGACCCGGTCCCGGTACCCGCCGAGCGCGTAGTCCTCCTCGGCGTTAGCGTCCTCACGGAACCGGCTCGGCGATGCCGCCCAGGCGTCAAGCACCCGCGCCCGCAGTCCGGCGGTGTCAAAGGGATCGGCCAGCCCGTCAGTCACACACAGACCCTACCCACCAGTCAGCGGGCACAGGCCGGGCACGACCCGGTCACGGGTGCGCCCGGCTGAGCTTCAGCACCCCGCTCGGCGGAGCCCGCCGCCGGAGCGGCCGGAGATGGCACCGTAGGTAACGCACGGGCAAGCCGGGGATGGTGAGCCTCTAGGGCGAGCTCTACACTCGTCGCATGGCCAGGTACTTCGACATCCATCCGGCCAACCCGCAGCGTCGCGCGATCACTCAGGTCGCCGGCATCGTGCGGGAGGGCGGCGTCATCGCCTACCCGACGGATTCCTGCTACGCCCTCGGGTGCCTGATCGGCAACAAGGAGGGCATCGACCGGATCAGGTCGATCCGCCAGCTCGATGACCGGCACCACCTCACGCTGGTATGCCAGGACTTCGCGCAGCTCGGCCAGTTCGTGCACGTGCCGAACCGCGTGTTCCGTGCGATCAAGGCGGCGACTCCAGGCAGCTACACCTTCATCCTGGCCGCGACGAAGGAGGTGCCTCGCCGCCTCCAGCACCCAGGCAAGAAAACCATCGGCGTGCGGATTCCCGACCACGTGGTGACCCAGGCCCTGCTGGCGGAGCTGGGCGAGCCGCTCGTCTCAAGCACGTTGCTGCTGCCCGGCGAGGACGACCCGATGACCCAGGGCTGGGAGATCAACGAGCAGCTCGGCGACGCGGTGGACGCGGTGATCGACTCGGGCGACTGCGGCACCGAGCCGACCACGGTGATCGACTTCTCCGCCGGCGAGCCGGAGATCGTGCGCCGCGGGGCGGGCGACCCGTCCGACTTCGAGTGAACGGACCGACGGGCGGAGCCGCGCACTCGTTCGGGATACATGTTCTTAATCTCACCCGCGGCGTGAATCCGGGCGGTGACCGGGCGGAGCCGGTAGCGTGAACGGGTGACGTCCTGGGCTGATCGCGCCATCCTGTGGCAGGTGTACCCGCTCGGTTTCACCGGCGCGGAGCGGGCGGCGCTGCCCGCCAGCGAGCCGGTCAGGCACCGGCTGCGGCACCTGGAGGCGTGGCTTGACTACGCGGTCGAGCTCGGCTGCAACGGGCTGCTGCTCGGCCCTGTCTTCGCCTCGCAAACCCACGGGTACGACACCGTCGACCACTTCAGGATCGACGCCAGGCTCGGCGACGAGGGTGACTTCGACGCCCTGGTGAGCGCCGCCGACCAGCGTGGCCTGCGGCTGATCCTCGACGGCGTGTTCAACCACGTCGGCCGCGGGTTCCCCGCCTTCAAGGCGGCGGTCGCCGGCGGGCCGGGCACGCCGGCGGCGCGCTGGTTCAGGCGGGACCCGGACGGGGCGGATTACGCGGTCTTCGAGGGCCACGGCCAGCTCGTCGAGTTGGACCACGACGAGCCCGCCGTGCTGTCCTACGTCATCGAGGTGATGACCCACTGGCTCGGCCGGGGCGCGGGCGGGTGGCGGCTCGACGCCGCGTACGCGGTGCCGCCGTCATTCTGGGCCAAGGCGGTGCCGGCCGTCCGCGAGGCGTTCCCCGGGGCCTGGTTCCTCGGCGAGATGATCCACGGCGACTACGCCGCCTACGCGGCCGAGGCCGGCCTCGACTCGATCACCCAGTACGAGGTGTGGAAGGCGGTCTGGTCCTCGCTCAACGACCGCAACTTCTACGAGCTCGACCACGCGCTCGGCAGGCACAACGAGTTCATGGACGGGGAGCTCGCGCAGACGTTCGTGGGGAACCACGACGTGAGCAGGCTCGCGACGGTCCTGAACGACGACCGGCACTTCTCGCACGCCCTCGCTGTCCTGTTCTGCATCGGCGGCGTGCCGAGCGTCTACTACGGTGACGAGCAGGGGTTCCGCGGCCGCAAGGAGCACCGCGAGGGCGGCGACGACGAGATCAGGCCCGCGTTCCCCGCCTCTCCCGCCGGGCTGCTGCCCGACGGGTGGCGCTACTACCGGCTGCACCAGCGGCTGATCGGCTTCCGCCGGCGTCACCCGTGGCTGGTCCGCGCCCGCACGGCGGCCGAGCACCTGGAGCCGTCCGCCATGGCCCTGCGCCTGCGGGGCGAGGGGGAGGGCGAGCAGGCCCTGTTGCTGCTGAACCTGGGCGACTCGGAGTTCCGGTTCGCCGTGGACGCCGGCGGCCTCTCGGTCGCGGAGACAGCGGAGGCGAAGCGCGGGCCGGTGGTCTCCGACCCGCTGCTCGTCCCGCCGCATTCCTGGACAATCCTCGCCTGACGGCCCCGGAATCTTGGGGTGAGCGCCCGCCCGGCCCGTCAGCGCTCCTGGCCGGCATAGCCTGGCTAGTCGTGGCCCAGGCGCTTGAGCGTGTCTGAGACGTGCCCGTCCGCGCCGCCCGCGCCGCCCGCGCCCGCCGAGGTCGAGTGCGCGTAGGCGGAGTCCATGTACTCGCGCAGGAAGCGCACGGTGTCGCCGTCGACCTGGATGACGAACACGTACTCGTTCTGGTAGTTGTTGCCGTTCAGCAGCGTGCCCCGGCCCGTGGTCTCGGCCACCACCCAGTCGCCCTCGCCGATCAGGCGGCGGATCTCGATCTTGGGGTCCCCGGGCGCGAACAGCCCCTCGCGGACGGGCTGGAGGAAGTCGTCGATGATCCCCTTCCGCCCCCGCTGGGCCGGCAGGCCGCGCGCCACGTCGTTCACTTGCCAGACCGATTCGTCGGTGAAGAACTCGCCGATCGCCGCGAAGTTCCCGGTGCCGAGCGTGTCGAAGAACCGCCGCACCACGTCCTTGGGGTCGGACATCCTGACCTCCTAAAGCGAACTACATCGAACTACTTTCGGCAGCGTCGAGTGGGCTAGAGGACCGCGACCGCGTTCGCCGGCGACCCGGCCGCCCCGGTCACGTTGAGCGGTACCGCCACGAACATGAACTCATGCCGTCCCTCCCGCTGGCACGCCGCGGCCAGCGCGCCGAACGAGAACAGTTCGCCGATCGCCATCCCAAGGCCCGTGATGAGCCGACCGTGCAGGAACCCGTCGGACGGGTCGGACGGAACCACCTCGACGGCGGGGTTGTCGCAGGCCACCGCCGCGACACCGGAGTCCCAGAGGAAGCGCGCCATCTCCTCGCTGCCCGCGAGCCCCGCGGACGCGTACCCGGTCACCTCTTGCATGCCGTCAGCGAGCGAAGCCCGCCCGGTCGCGTCCAGGGTCAGGTACTTGTCCGTCCACCCGGTCCGCACGCAGAGGATGTCGCCGCTCCGGAGCGAGGCGCCCTGCGCGCGCAGGGCGGCGGACAGGTCAGCGGGCCTGAAGGGCACCCGCGTGAACGGGTCATAGGCGGCATCAGACGCCGAAGCCCGCGCCGCCAGGTCGACGAGCACGCCCCGCCCGACGATGCCACGCTCGGCCCAGTGATGGATCCCGAGCGGCTCAAGGTCGTCGGACGGCTGGCCCCGCCACCCGCCGTACCAGCCGTCGGCCGACCCGATGTGCCGCAGCCCGTCCCACTGCGACGAGCATTGCAGGTAGAACCCGTCGAGCCAGTCGTCCCAGGCGGCCGGCCCCATCGGCTCGAAGGAGTGCCTGAATCCCTTCCTGCCGAAGAACGGCGGGTCGGGCAGCCCAAGGGGCAGCGACACCCCGATCCGCTCGCCCGTCCGCACGCCGCCGGCCGCCGCCGCGACCGCCGGGCCGGTCAGCCGGTTCAGCGTGCCCAGATTGTCGCCGCGGCCCCATACGTCCCACGCGTGCTGCACCCCGTTGCCGGGCAGCCGTGGCAGTGAGTCGAACGGGGGAATGACAGCGTCGTCGGTCACATCCGCGACGTTACCGGACACTCCGCCGCTGGCAATGGGGTCGCGGGCCTGAGTAAGCCGCACCCGTTCTGGCTGCTCATGGGGTTGACTTTTCCCGGCAACGCACTAGACCGGGCACGCCCACTCTTCCGGGCTGCTGACCGGGCTGCGGTCGGCGCTACCCGGCGCCGGGAAGTGCACCTTGAGCGTGAAGGCATGGGGCGTGGCGCCGTGGGCGCGCAGGTGCTTCACCCGCTCTTCGGCCTCGTGAATGGCCGGGATGTGGCCACGCGGTATCCACCACAGCGCGGCGTAGGCGTCCTTCAGCCGCTCGAACCACTGGCGGCGCCGCCGCAGCACCGACAGGTGCGCCTCACCGTAAACGAACGCGGCGAGGGCATCGACCGACTCCCAGACGGACATGTTGACGAGGATGCCGCCGTCCGCGCCCTCGGCGTCGTCTTCGAACACCCGCAACGCGGTCGAGTTCCCGTCCTCGGTCTGCAGCCGCCATACGAACCCGGGCGCGCTGTCCGCGACCGCGTTGACGGGGTCGAGTCCCGCCACGAAGTCCGCCAGCCGCAGGCTGTCAAGCGGCGCGACGAGCCGTCCGATGTTCACCTGCGCGATCACGTAGTCCATACCGTTGCCCCTCAGGGGTGGCCGTCGTCCGTAGTGCTAAGTACCAAAAAGCACTATGACCCATTACAGCCACCATAGCGGCACAGCCTTCTCCGACGCTAGGGGGTAATGAGCGGCCTAGCGCAGGTACGAGGCGCCGTTGAGGTCGAGAACGGCACCGCTTGACCAGGCCGCCTCGGGGGAGGACAGGTAGACGACCGCCGCCGCGATCTCCTCGGGCGTGGCGACCCGGTTGAAGGGCGACTGCCCGCGGATGGCGTCGCCGACCGGGGTCGCGAGCTCCTCGGCCGTCATGTCCGTCTGGACGTAGCCGGGTGCGACCGAGGCGACGGTGATCCCGTGCGGCGCGAGTGCCACGGCCAGGGACTGGCCGAAGGCGTGCAGTCCCGCCTTGCTCGCCCCGTACGCCGGGTGCGTCGGCTCGCCACGGTAGGCGCCGCGCGACCCCACGTTCACGATCCGCCCGCCGCGGCCGCCCGCGGCCATGTGCCTGACGGCGCACCAGGTCACGTTCGCCGCGCCGGCGAGGTTGACGCCGAGCGTGGCCCGCCAGGCCGCCTGCCATTCCTCGTAGGAGGTACCGAGCACCGGATGGTCGACGTAGATCCCGGCGTTGTTGACGAGGACGTCGAGCCCGCCAAGCCCGCTGGCCGCCGCGTCGACCATGGCCTTGACCGCGGCCGCGTCGGCCAGGTCGGCCTTGACGGTCACGTGCCCCGCGCCGGGCAGCGAGTCCCGCACCGCCTCGGCGGCGGCGACGGCGTCCCGGCAGTGCACCGCGACCCGGTCGCCGCGTTCCGCGAACGCCTGCGCGATCGCCGACCCAATACCCCGCGAACCACCCGTAACAAGAACAGCACGACTCCCGCCGCTACTTTACCCGCTTCCCGCACCTGGAGGGGCTTGGTGCCGTTGGTGGACGTTGGGGCACAGCCGGGTGTGCCAAAACGTCCACCATCACGATCCGCCCGGTTCACGCCCGAGATAACAGCAAGAAGCGCTG
>JAWWPV010000898.1:0-4692 GCA_033854775.1 Trebonia sp. | reverse complement strand
GCAGCGCGGTCCTCGTGACGCGGTTCGTCGAAGGCGCCCGGCTCCCCGACGGTGCCGCGAAGTTCGCCATGATGGGTGACCTGCTCGGACGGCTGCACGCGCTGCCGCCGGATGACTCCGCCAGCCGCCCGGGCGGGGCCAGCGGCGAGGACCCGAGCCGGGAGGGCACGCCGCGTCAGGACCTGCTGGCCGCCCTGTCGTTTCTCGACGCCGTCGATACGAAGGTCCCGGCCGCCGGGCGCGGGCGATTCGAGCAGCTCCGCGACCAGGTGCGCTCGGCCGACGACGGTCACGGCCTTCCGGAAGGCTTGCTCCACGGAAATCTCCTCCACGCCCCCGACCACGCCGTCCTGAGCGACCAAGGGCCAGTCGCGATCAACTGGAAGGCGTCCGGGCGCGGACCGCGCCTCGCCGACTTCGCTTACCTGATCTGGGGCACGGGCTCGTGGAACCCACGCCGGCCGAACCAGGAGTGGATCGACGCTGCCGTCAACGCCTACCGCCGGCACATCGAGCCGACCGACGACGAACTCGACCGGCTCGAGGCGGTCATGTACATCCGGACGCTCTACCTCGCCTGTTTCGGCTACCGACGTGCCGTCACCGACGGCGTGCGGTTCCGCGAGTGGGCCTTCATCCATCCACCCGAGTACTTCAGCTCCACCGCGGCCGCAACCCGGGCCGCGTTCCGCCGGTAGGCGTTGCTGTCCCCGGGTCCTCGCGCCGAAGAAGATCACCGCACTGCTCGACTAGCACGCGCTCAACTACTCACGCTTGAGCGCGATCGCCAGATTCGGAAGGATCACGGACGCGACGTATATCGGCCAGAGCTGGGCTCCGTGGCAGCGGAAAGCGGCGACTTCGCCATCGGATACGTCGAAGGACAGATCTCGGCTCGAGTAACGGCCGTGCCGTACTCGCAGGGTGTGACGTCCGGGTTCGACCGGTGCCTCGACCGTCTCATCCTTGTCGATCGAACCGATGCTGTCGCCGTCGAGTGAGATCTCGAACCGGCCACGTCGGAGCTCGATACCGAAACTCACTTCGCGCGTCAGCCTGAGCGTTGCCGACATATTGCTCGTCCCTTCTCCCATCTTGGGACCCACTGCGTTCCCTGTTAGATCTGTTCTATCAGTGATAGAACAGATCTGACAGGTCATTTCTGGAAGGATGGCAGACGAGTGGGTGAGACGGCCGCGATCGAAGTCACCGGCCTGACTAGGCGGTTCGGCGGCCGCACGGCGGTCGATGAGGTGACGTTCGCGGGAATCCCGGTCACCGCGGACGGCGGCGAGCCGGTCCGGCAGCGGATCTCGGTGATGCCCGAGGCGCCTGGCCTGTACCTGAAGCTGTCGGTCGCGGAGAACCTGGACTACTTCACTTCGGGACTCGACCCCGCCGCTGCGCACGAGGTGCTCGGCCTCATCGGCTCGCTGCGCGACCGCGGCGTCACCGTATTCCTGACCACCCACCGGCTGGACGAGGCCGAGCGGCTGTGCGACCGGGTCGCGATCATGAACACTACCCTGCGCACCATCGGCCGCCCTGATGAGCTGCGCCGTACCCGGTTCAGCCGGTCCCTGGCGGTCGCGACCGCTGCCCCGCTGGCTAACCCGGACGCGGTGTTCCAGGGCCTCCCGGCCGTCCAGTCGTGGCGCCAGGAGTTGCCGGGACGCGAGCAGCCGGGCTACCGGTACACGCTGACGGTGACGGATCCGGCGCAGGCGGCCCCGGCGGTCACCCGGGCCCTCGTCGGGGCGGACGCGGACGTGCTGCGAGTCGCCGAGGAGCGCGCCTCCCTGGAGGATGTATACCTGCAGCTGGTCAACGACGGGAAGAACGGGAAGGCGGCAGGGTGAAAGGCGGCAGGGTGATCAGCGTGACCCGCATCGCCGCGGTGCTCCGTAAGGAGTTCGCGGAGTTCCGGCGCAACCGGTTCATCGTCACCACGGCAGCGGTCCTCCCGGTGGTCTTCCTTATTTCCCCCACCCTGTCGCTCTTGTCGATCAAGGTCACCACGGCGAGCACGGCGCTGGACAAGCGGGTCGACGCGGCGCTGTTCCTTCCGCTGCTCGTCCCGGTGTTCGTGCCGGCGATGCTTGCCGCGTTCGGCATCGCCGGGGAACGGGAGCAGGGCACCCTCGAGCCGGTGCTCACCACCCCGGTGCGGCGCGCCGAGCTGCTGGCGGGCAAGGCGCTGGCGATCTTCCTGCCTGCGCTGGTGATTTCCTACTGCATCGGGGTGTCGCGGTTGTTCGACCGAGAGCGACTGATTACCGGAACCAGGTCCTGACCGTGCTGCTGTCTATCGAGCCGGACGGCCCCGTGCCGATCTACCAGCAGATCAGGGACCGGATCATCGAGGCGATCGCCGGCGGCGCCCAGCCGGCCGGATCTGGCTTGCCGTCGGTTCGCCAGCTGGCGGTCGACCTCGGCATCAACTTCCACACCGTGAGCAAGAGCTACGACATCCTCCGCCAGGAAGGGCTGCTGCGCATCAGCCGCAAGTCCGGCGCCGTCGTCCAGCGCGACCCGTCCAGCGGCCCGCCGGCCCCAGGCTGGATCCCCGACTGGGAATCCCGGCTCCGCACACTGCTCGCCGAGGCCGCCGCCCAGGGCATGCCGGCCGAGGCAATCACGGCGTACTGCGACGCCGCCCTGGCCGGCTTCGCCTTCCCTCCCGCGCAGGACCAGCCGTGAGCACCACCGCTGCCCTGCTCTCGGCCGGCGTGGTCGCGTTCGCCGGGATAACGATGGTCCTCGCCCCGGCAGTCACGAAGCCGACCGTCCCGTTCGGAGTCCGGGTTCCGCCCGAACGAACGCGGGCTCCCTCTGTCACCGCCGCGCGACACCTCTACACGGTGCGGGCGGCCGCGGTGGCAGCCTGCTGCACGACGGCGGCGTTCCTCCTCCCGGCCGGCACCTCGTCGTGGGTGTCCCGGCTCATCCTGCTGCTCGAGCTAGCCGCGGGCCTGGGCTGCCAGCAGCTCGCGCGCCGCCAGGTCACCGCGGCCAAGCGCGCGGAGCAGTGGTTCGCCGGCCGACGGCAGGTGGTTGTCGCCGACACGGGCTGGCGCGCCGACCCGCCGCGGTTCCCCGGCCGCTGGCTCTTGCCCGCGCTGGCGGTGATCGCCGTGACGACGGTGGCGGGTGTGCTCCGCTACCCCGACCTGCCGGCCTGGCTGTCCATTACTGGCGGGCGGCTGGCATCCAAATCCCCGGCCAGCGCGTTCGCCCCGGTGATCGGCATGGGGTACGTCACCGCGCTGTGGACGGGACTGCTACTGCTCGCCTACCGCGCCCGCCCGGACCTCGAGGCCGCTGACCCCGCCGCGTCAGCCGCCCGGTACCGCGTGTTCCTCGGCCGGGCCGCGAAGGCAGTGCTCGCCCTGGTCGCGTGCGTCAACCTCAGCCTGCTGCTTTCCGCGCTGCGTACCTGGCGGCTGCTCCCGCTCTCCGGCGATGCCGCGGCTCTCGTGCTCGCGCCGTTCGCGGCCGGGCTCATCACCGTCGTCATAGTGCTAAACCGGTCCGGGCAAGGCGGCTTCCGGCTTGCTCGGCTGTCCGCACAGCCAGCTGCTCCCGGCCCGGCCGACCGGGATGACGACCGGTTCTGGAAGGCCGGCCTGCTCTACGTCAACCGCGGTGACCCGGCACTGGTGGTCGCCGCGCGGTTCGGTGCCGGCTGGACCCTCAACCTCGCCAACCCTGCCGCCTGGCTCGTCATCGCCGCGCTCATCGCCGCCCCGGCCGGAATCGCGGCAATTCTCACGGCACTAGGCAACGCTCCAGGCTGACGACCATCCACCAGGATAAGCCGGCTTTGAAATCACCCTGGGTTCTGACCCGCCGAGAATCGGGCGAGCCCCGGCCAGGGTGGGGTCTGGCCGGGGCTCGCTGGTCGATGCGGCAGGTCAGAACTTGCCGGCGGCGATGTCGGCCAGGTTGACCCGGGTCACCACGTAGGTGACGGTGACGGCGGCCTTGCCGGCCGGGCCGCCGGCGAACCCCAGCGGGATGCCGGTGTCGGCGTTGATGGTGATTGCCTCCTGGTAGGGCGGCCCCGCGGCAGCCTTGGGGTTGGCCTTGTCGATCCCCGCGTACCCCAACTCGGCCGCGCCAGCGGTGAGGGTGAGCGTGGGCTGGCCGTCAACGGTGCCATGGGTGACGGTGATGCCGGGCAGCGCGGACACCAGGCGCAGCACGCCGGCCCGCACCTGGGGGTTGCCGGAACCCGCAACCAGCGCGTCCTCGCTGTTCTCCCAGACGTAGTTGTCGATCTGTAGCCCGCCGGCCGACATGTTCTTGACCTGCGCCGAGAGCCAGGCGGGGACCGGGGTCGTGTCGGCGGCCCAGGCCATCTTCAGCGCGGCGGTGTCCGGGTCGCCGGTCACCGCGTAAATCGCCGCGGCGACCTCCCGTCCGAACTGCCCGGCGCCCTGGTTGTTGTTCTCAGTGACCTGTGCCGGCAGGCCGGCCTTGGTCTGCGAGAAGAAGTACCGGCCGTCGTCCGTGTACAGGTCCCAGACGTTGATGCTCGCCTTGCCCGGTGCGCCCGTCTCGCGTTCCACCAGCGTGGCGTCGCCGGTCGGCAGCGGCTCCGCGGCCACATCGGCGACCAGTTTCATCAGTGGCGGCTGCGCATCGGTCGATCCGGCTGGCGAGGCCGGCGCGCCGGTTTTCGCCGGGTGC
>JAWWPV010000897.1:0-4743 GCA_033854775.1 Trebonia sp. | reverse complement strand
GGCCAGGCCCGGCGGACGGCCCGCGTAAACCCAGAATCCGCAGCCGACGAGGAAGACGCCCATGATCGCGCAGGCCACGGTGGCGATGCGCGTCTCGTAGGCGAGCAGGCGCGGCGGCAGCTCGGCTCGGCGCACCAGGCTCACGGCCGCGGCCACGGCGGCCGCGAACGCCACCGGGCTAGCCGCCATCCAGGCCAGGTCCTGTGGGCTGAGCCCGGACAGGAACGACCAGTGTCCCCAGGTGGACGAGAACCAGTACGTGAGCGACCACACGAACGCCAGCAACCCCGCGGGAATGAAGGGGAACAGCGACCCCGCCCCGCCACGCCCGCCGGTGCCCGGCCACTGGTAGATGAAATGGTGACCGCCGACCGCGAGCACGGTGACCGCCGCCGTGAGCACCAGCGCCGGGACGGCCAGCCGCCTGCCGAAGTCGCGCGCCACCGCATGGCAGACCGGGATCACGGCGAGCACGACGAGCGTGAGGAAGGCGAGTACCGCCGCGGACGCGGACGTCATGAGCGTGGCCGACATCCCCAGGGTCTGCACCGGGCCTTGGGTGACCGGGGCCCACCGCCAGGCGATGGCGAGCTGCGACCACATCGCGGCGCTGAGCGCCAGGCACAGGGCGAGCGCCGCCCAGAGCGCGGCGAGACTGGCCCTGACCCGGCGCCGCGGGTCGGTGAGCAACGGGGATTCGGCGATGCCCGTCGTCGCGATCCTGGCCGCCAGCCCGGCCCGCGCCACGTCAAGCGCGCGCACGGCCGACCTTGGCCGCTCTTCCATGTCAGCGATCAGCAACTCGGCGAACTCCTCGGCATACCGCTCCCGCCAGGCGCGCGGGTACCAGCGCACCAGCCGCGCGGCCCGCTCCGGTGGCGTTCTCGCGGCGCTCACGCGGTTCCCCGGTTGGCCTTGAGGCGGCGCAGGCCGGTGTCGGTCACCCGGCGCTGCGTGTCCAGGTGCGCCTGGAGCGCCGTCGCGCCGGCCGCGGTGAGCCGGTAGGGCCGCCGCCGGTTCGCTGGCTCAAGCGCCTCGATCAGTCCCTGCGACTCCAGCCGGGCAAGGGCCTCATACAGCGTGCCGGGTGCGAGCCGCACCCCCGCGAACTCCTCAACGTCCTTCGTCAGCGCGTACCCGTGCTTGGGCCCGTCGGCCAGGCTGGACAGGATCAGCGTGGCCGGCCCGGCATACCGCCCGAACGCGGCAAGCCCCGGCCCGTCATCGTCTCGCTTCGGCATGCCACGACTCTACATCGTGAACCGATATACCGGCAACCGATCCAGGAAAACAGGGGTCCTGTCGCCGACCGCAGGAGCGTAGTGTACCGATGACAACGTGTGTACTCGTTATGGGGGGGCGGGCCCATGCTTGACGCGTTCTATGGTGCTTTTTCACCGGCATGCCTCGCACTGCTCGGCCTCTGGCTGGTGGCCGTGCAGATGCGGGCCGATGAGGTACGGGCGAGCCCCGGACTAACCCGACGGAGCTATGTCGTCGCGCTGTTCTTCGCACTGCCAGGACTGATGGGCGTCATCGCGCTCATCGACACGGCCAACCCGGCCTTCTGGCGAGTGTCGTTCGTGATCATCGCGCTGATCGGCGCGGCCGTGCTGTTTCCCGTGCACGGCCTGCCGGGCGGCGCGCGGGCCAGGAACGCGGCCGACATCGCGGCGGTGATCCTCTACCTGGCCATCGCGGTACTGGCCATAATCGGCGGTGCCGTCATGCAACGGACGGTAGCCGTCCTGCTCACGGCCCTGATCTTCCTCGGCTTCAACGTCGCCTGGCTGTTCCTGTTCGCTCCCCTCGCGCCCGTCGAGGCGAAAGCCCCCCAAGAGCAGCCCGAGGCACCCGCCACGGGACGATAATGGACCCTGTCTTAGCTGAACCGCCGCCACGCCTGAGCAGGAAGCGGGCGTCCTTTATGCCCTTGAGTACCAGTGACACGGAGCATGGGAATGCGATTGGGCTCACTACACAAGTGCACCCGTACATCGGCCGCTTGTCTCCGTCCGCGCCTAATGCAGGCGCACAGGGTCACAACCACACATCGTTCTGTGCGCCGTAGCTGCGCGTTATAGCAGTGTGAGCTGGCCTTCGATTGCTGGGCGGTGCTTCTTGAGGTGGCGCCAGGCGGGGAGGTCGTCTAGGTAGGACCAGGAGAGCCGGTGGTACTGGGTCGGGCCGTGCGCCTCGAGGGCCTGCTGGTGCGCCGGCGCCGGGTAGCCTGCGTTGTCGGCGAAGGCGAAGTCGGGGCAGGTCTGCCCCAGCTCGGCCATCAGCGTGTCCCGGTGGACCTTGGCCAGGACGGAGGCGGCCGCGACCGAGACAGAGCGCAGGTCGGCCTTGACCGCCGTGCGGACGCGCCAGGGCGAGCCGATGTAATCGTGCTTGCCGTCTAGCAGGACGACGTCGGGTCGCTTGGGGAGCTGGCCGAGGGCAGCGCGAGCGGCCAGCCTGAGCGCGGCGGTCATGCCGAGCGCGTCGATCTCCTCATGGCTGGCCGAGCCGAAGGCGTAGGCCTCAACCCACGCGGGCAGTTCCGCCGCGAGCTCGGCCCGGCGCTTTGCCGTCAGCCGCTTTGAGTCGGTCAGCCCTCCAGGCGGTCCGGGAAACCCCGCACGAGCGATAGCCGCGCACACGAAGACCGGGCCCGCCCACGCCCCGCGCCCCACCTCATCGACACCCGCGATCATGGTCGCGCCCGAGGCGGCAAGCTCCCGCTCGATCTCGTAACCGGCCAGCTCTTCCATGAGGAACCATCATGCCGCGCAGTCGC
Organism: Trebonia sp.; assembly: GCA_033854775.1. Lineage (GTDB taxonomy): Bacteria > Actinomycetota > Actinomycetes > Streptosporangiales > Streptosporangiaceae > Trebonia. The sequence continues at coordinate 1,961 of JAWWPV010000897.1, read as the reverse complement.
CGTTCTGGCGTGCAGCGGCGCGTTAGACCTGGGCCCGGGTTTCCACCGCGGCGACGATCTCGTCGATCGCCTCGTTGATCGGAACGCCGTTCTTCTGGGCGCCGCTCCGGTAGCGGAACGAGACGGCGCCCGCCGCCACGTCCTCGTCGCCGGCCAGGAGCATGAACGGGATCTTCTGCTTCTGGGCGTTGCGGATCTTCTTCTGCATCCGGTCGGTGCTGTCGTCGACCTCCACCCGGATGCCACGCACCGCCAGCTGGACCGCGACGTCGGTCAGGTACGGGACGTGGGCGTCGCCGATGGGGATGCCCACGACCTGCACCGGTGACAGCCACGGCGGCATCGCGCCCGCGTAGTGCTCGATCAGCACGCCCATGAACCGCTCGATGGAGCCGAACAGCGCCCGGTGGATCATGATCGGCTGCTGCCGGGTGCCGTCGGCGGCCGTGTACTCGAGGCCGAACCGCTTGGGCTGGTTGAAGTCGAGCTGAACCGTCGACATCTGCCAGGTCCGGCCGATGGCGTCCCGCGCCTGGACGGAGATCTTCGGGCCGTAGAATGCGGCGCCGCCCGGGTCGGGCACCAGCTCAAGGCCGGATTCCTCGGCTACATGGCGCAGCGTCTCGGTCGCCGACTCCCACTCCTCGTCGGAGCCGATGAACTTCTCCGAGTCGCCGCGGGTGGACAGCTCCAGGTAGAAGTCATCGAGACCGTAGTCGCGCAGTAGATCGAGGATGAACGCGAGCACTGACTGCAGCTCGTCCTCCATCTGCTCCCTGGTGCAGTAGATGTGCGCGTCGTCCATCGTCAGCCCGCGCACCCGGGTCAGGCCGTGGACGACGCCGGACTTCTCGTACCGGTACACGGCGCCGAACTCGAACAGCCGCAGCGGCAGCTCCCGGTAGGACCGGCCGCGCGCGCGGAAGATCAGGTTGTGCATCGGGCAGTTCATGGCCTTGAGGTAGTAGTCGCTGCCCTCAAGCTCCATCGGCGGGAACATCGTGTCCGCGTAGTACGGCAGGTGCCCCGAGGTCTCGAACAGCTGGCCCTTGGTGATGTGCGGGGTGTTGACGAACGAGTAGCCCGCCTCCTCGTGCCGCTTGCGCGAGTACGCCTCCATCTCCCGGCGGATGATCCCGCCCTTGGGGTGGAAGACCGGCAGGCCCGAGCCGATCTCCTCGGGGAAGGAGAACAGGTCGAGCTCCGCGCCGAGCTTGCGGTGGTCGCGGCGCTCGGCCTCCTCCAGCATCTTCAGGTAGGCGTCCTGCGCCGCGCGCGACTCCCACGCGGTGCCGTAGATCCGCTGGAGCTGCGGGTTCTTCTCGCTGCCCCGCCAGTACGCGCCGGCGTTGCGCATCAGCTTGAACGCCGGGATCTGCCTGGTCGACGGCACGTGCGGGCCGCGGCAGAGGTCCTTCCAGCGCAGCTCGCCGGTCTTGGCGTCCACGTTGTCGTAGATGGTCAGCACGCCCGCGCCGACCTCGGTGGACGCCTCATCGTCGGATCCCGCCCCGCCGGAAGCGATACTGCCCTTGATGCCGATCAGCTCAAGCTTGAACGGCTCGTTCGCCAGCTCGGCCCGCGCCTCGGCGTCGGACACCTCGCGGCGGACGAACCGCTGGCCCTGCTTGACGATGTCGCGCATCCGCGACTCGATCGACTTCAGGTCTTCTGGGGTGAACGCGCGTTCGACCTGGAAGTCGTAGTAGAAGCCGTTCTCAACCGGCGGGCCGATGCCCAGCTTCGTGTCGGGGAACGCCTGCTGCACCGCCTGCGCCATGACGTGCGCGGTCGAGTGCCTGATCACCGCGCGCCCCTCGGCCGAGTCGGCGGTGACCGGCTCGACCTCGTCGCCGTCGGCGAGCGGTCGGGCGAGGTCGCGGAGCTGCCCGTTGACGCGGGCGACCACTACGTCCCTGTCGTCGGCGTACAGGTCGCCGGCGGTAGTCCCCGTCGTCACC
>JAWWPV010000896.1:0-6476 GCA_033854775.1 Trebonia sp. | reverse complement strand
ATCCCCTCGCACCTGTACTCATTCTCCTTCCGGCCGAACCGCCTCACAAGCGGCGGGCTACGGGTCACCGGAGGAGTTCCTCACCGAGATCCGCGACTACCTCCGCTCGGTCGCGCACACGCTGATCGACCTCGGCTGCGACTACATCCAGCTCGACGCGCCCAACTACGGCTCGCTCTGCGACCCGGACACGATCACCGCCACGCGGGCGGCCGGCCGCGACCCGGACGCGGAGCTCGAGTTCGACGCCGCCCTCGACAGCTCGCTGTTCGACGGGATGAGCGGTGTCACCTCGGCGCTGCACGTCTGCCGCGGCAACGGCCCGGCCGGCGCGTGGCACTCGGCCGGCGGGTACGGCGCGATCTCGGCGCGGCTGTTCCCGAAGCTTGCGGTGGACCGGCTGCTGCTCGAATACGACTCTGACCGCGCGGGCGGCTTCGAGCCCCTGGCCGACGCCCGCCCGGGCACCGCCGTCGTCCTCGGCCTGCTCACCACGAAGGCACCCAAGCTCGAGTACGACGCCGACGTGCTCGCCAGGATCGAGGAGGCCACCCGCTTCAAGCCGCTCGCGGAACTGGCGCTGTCCACGCAGTGCGGCTTCGCGTCGGTGCCGATCGCCAACCCGGTCACGCCGGAGGTGCAGCGCGCCAAGCTTGAACTGGTGGTGCGCCTGGTCCGCCAGGTCTGGCCCGAGTAAAGGCACCCGCCACTACCGGACGGACTGGGCGAAGGACCACGCGTCCGCGATGATGTCGTGCAGTCCCGGGCGGGCCGGGTGCCAGCCCAGGTCACGGCGGGCCTTGTCGCTCGCGGCGACCGTGGCGGCCGGGTCGCCTGGGCGGCGCGGAGCCAGCTTGACCGGGATGGGGTGAGCGGTGACCTCGCGGGCCGCGTCGATGACCTGCCTGACGCTGTAGCCGTCGCCGTTGCCCAGGTTGTAAACCTCGTGCCGGCCCGGCTTGATCGCGTCCAGGGCGAGGAGGTGCGCGGTGGCCAGGTCCGCGACGTGGATGTAGTCGCGGACGCAGGTGCCGTCCGGCGTCGGGTAGTCGTCGCCGTACATCATGAGCTGGTCACGCTTGCCGCCGGCGACCTGGAGCACGATCGGGATCAGGTGGGACTCCGGGGTGTGCCGCTCGCCCAGGTGGCCACCCTGACGCAGAAGTACAGCGCCGGAGGCGTTGAAGTAGCGCAAGGAGGCGGCGCCGAGCCCGAAGGCCTCGCACTCGCCGTCAAGCATCAGGTCAACCGCGAGCTTGGTGGCCGCGTACGGGTTCTTCGGCCGGATGACGGCGTCCTCGGTCAGCTTGCTGAACCCGCCACCGGGCAGTGGCACGACGCTCGTCGGGTCGTACATCGACCCCGTGGAGGAGAAAATCATCCGCTGCACGCCGGCCACGCGGGCCGCGTTGAGCACGGCCATCGTGCCGCCCACGTTGACGTCCCAGTACAGGTCCGGGCGCGCCACGGACTCGGCGACCTCGATCTTCGCGGCGAAGTGCAGCACGCCCTCGAAGCCGGAGTCAGGGGTGAGCACCGCGCCGACCTGGTGCACGGGAAGCCGGTGGAACTCCACCCCGGCGGGAATGGTGTCCGCGAACCCGGTCGACAGGTCGTCGAGCACCACGACCTGGTGGCCCGCCCCGACCAGGGCGTGCGTGACCACACCGCCGATGTATCCGGCCCCACCCGTCACCAGTAGCTTCACCGTGCTCCTTCCCTCATGACCGCTGAACGGGCCCCAGCCTAATGCCCAACCCGGGGCCTGTCCGCGCGACGCAGCTTCATATACGATCTTCAGTGATGGCGGAGCACGCAGAGCACCAGAAGGAGGGCATGATGGAGTACCCGGTCGCGGGCCAGCGCCCCTCCAAGATCATCGCCGTGCACCTGAGCTACCGGAGCCGGGCGATGGAGCGAGGCCGCCTTCCCTTGTGGCCCTCCTACTTCCTCAAGCCGCCGAGCACCCTCGCCGCCGACGGCGACCCGGTGCTGCGCCCGCCGTGGTGCGAGCTGCTCGCCTTCGAGGGCGAGGTCGCCCTCGTGATCGGCACCAGGGCGTGCCGTGTCTCCCCCGCCGACGCCTGGGACCACGTGCGCTGGGTCACGGCGGCCAACGACTTCGGCGTCTACGACCTGCGGCACGCCGACGGCGGGTCCAACGTCAGGTCCAAGGGCATCGACGGGTTCACCCCGCTCGGGCCGGGGCTGCTCGACGCCCGGGCCGTCGACCCGGAGCGGGTCTCCTTGCGGACCTGGGTCAACGGCGTGCTTGCCCAGGATGCCGTCAGCGGCGATGACCTGCTGTTCTCCTTCGCCGACATCGTCGCTGACGTCTCCAGGCTGACCACGCTCGAGCCAGGCGACGTGATACTCACCGGCACCCCCACGGGGTCGACGGTGGTCAGCCCCGGTGACCTCGTCGAGGTGGAGGTCCGTGCGGCTAACGCGCGAGATGTTGCCGGGACCGAGGACGCCGCCTGGCTTTCCACGGGACGGCTGCACTCGCCGATCGAGGAAGCCGGCTACGCCTTGTCCCCGCCGGGTGCGATGCCGAACCGGGACGACGCGCAGCGTGCGGCCGCCTACGGCGCCAACGGCGCCCCTGGGCCCGCCGACTCCCCTGCCGACCTGCTGCGCGCGGTCAGCAAGGTCAGCACCGCGACCCTGTCGTCGCAGCTGCGCAAGCGCGGCTTCAACTCCGTCACCCTCGACGGGCTGCACGCCACCAAGCCCGGCACGAAGATGGCGGGCTTCGCCAGGACGCTCCGTTACGTGCCGTTCCGCGAGGACCTGTTCGCCGCCTACGGCGGGACGCCGCGGGGCGGCGGACTGAACGCGCAGAAGCGCGCCGTCGAGCAGGTGCGGCCCGGGGAGGTCCTGGTCATCGAGGCCCGCGGCGACCCGACCGCGGGCACGGTCGGTGACATCCTCGCGCTGCGCGCCCAGGTCCGCGGCGCCGCGGGCATCGTCACCGACGGCGCGATCAGGGACAGCCAGCCGCTGCACGCCATGGACCTGCCGGTCTACTACGGCGCGACGCACCCGGCCGTGCTCGGGCGGCGGCACGTGCCGTGGGAGGTGAACACCACGATCGCGTGCGCCGGCGTCACGGTGACGCCTGGCGACATCATCGTGGGCGACGGCGACGGGGTCATCGTCATCCCCGCCCACCTGGCCATGGAGGTGGCGCAAGACGCGGCCGAGCAGGAGCTCCAGGAGGAGTTCGCCGCCGCGATGGTCGGCCGGGGCGAGTCCGTCGACGGGCTGTACCCCCTGGGCAAGCGCTGGCAGGTCGCCTACGAGGCCTGGCTGGCCGAGCGAGAGGAGCAGGCCAGTGCGGTTCCGGAGTGACCCGGCCAGGATCCGCGGGTCGATCGCGCCGGTGGTGTCGCCGTTCACGGCGGACGGGGCGGCTGACCTCGACGGGCTGCGCGGCCTGATCCGGTGGCAGCTTGAGTCCGGGAGTCACGGCATCTCCCTTGGGGGGTCCACCGGGGAGCCGTCCGCGCAGTCCACGCAGGAGCGGGGCGCCGCGATCAGGGCGGCGGCGGACGAGATCGCCGACCGGGTGCCGTTCGTTCCTGGCACCGGTTCCGCCAAGCTGGACGAGACACTTGAGCTGACCGCGGTCGCACGGGACGCGGGCGCGGACGCGGTGCTGATCATCACGCCGTACTACGCGCGGCCCACCCAGGAGGGCCTGTTCCACTGGTATGACGCGGTCGCGCGGGAGTTCCCCGACCTGCCGGTGATCGCCTACAACGTGCCGTCGCGGACCGCGGTCGACATCGCGCCGGAGACCGTCGCCCGGCTGCGGAAGGCGCACGCCAGCATCGTCGGGGTCAAGGAGACCACGAAGGACTTCGAGCACTTCTCCCGGGTGCTGCACGTCGCCGGGCGGGACACGCTGGTCTGGTCGGGGATCGAGCTCCTCTGCCTGCCGCTGCTGTCCCTCGGCGGGGCCGGGTTCGTCTCCGCCACCGCCAACCTGGCACCGCGCGCCGTGGCGAAGATGTACGAGCACTGGGCGAACGGCGAGTTCGATAAGGCCCGCGACCTGCACTTCGCGCTGCACCCGGTGACCGACGTGATCTTCACCGAGACCAACCCGGCGGCCGCCAAGTGGGTCCTCGCCCAGGCCGGGCTCATCGGTTCCGGCTTCGTCCGGCCGCCGCTCGTGCCGCTCACCGAGGCCGGCCAGGCGACGGCGCTGCGGCTGCTCGCGGCGGGCGCCCCCGTGCTTGACGGACCCGTCGCCAAGGTAGCAGCGTGAGGCGAAGCCGGGGTCGGAGCACGAATTCGTTCGGGATGTGATGGGAGAACCCGTGACCGAGCCGCAGCCAGCGGACAAGCCGCAGCCGCCCGTGTTGCCCGAGAAGATCGAGCACTTCATCGGCGGGCGGCACGTGCCGAGCGTCAGCGGCGGCACCTTCGGCGTCGCCGACCCGGTGCGCAACCGCGTGTACGCGCGGGCGGCGGCCGGCGACGCGGACGACGTCGAGGCGGCCGTGGCGGCGGCGGCCGAGGCGTTCGCGCGCGGGCCGTGGCCGGGGATGGCGGCGCGGGCCCGGGCGAAGGTACTTAACCGCATCGCCGACGGGATCGAGGCGCGCGCGATGAGGATCGCCGCGATGGAGACCTACGACACCGGACTGCCCATCACGCAGGCAAAGGGGCAGGCGGCGCGCGCGGCGGAGAACTTCCGGTACTTCGCGGACGTGATCGTCGCCCAGCACGAGGACGCGTTCTCCTCGCCGGGGCAGCTCGGGTACGTGCTGCGCAGGCCCGCCGGGGTCGCCGGGCTTATCACGCCGTGGAACACGCCGTTCATGCTTGAGTCGTGGAAGCTCGCGCCGGCGCTCGCCGCTGGCTGCACGGTGGTCTTGAAGCCGGCGGAGTGGACGCCGCTGTCCGCGTCGCTGCTGCCGGAGATCATGACCGAGGCGGGCGTGCCCGACGGCGTGTTCAACATCGTGCACGGCATCGGCGAGCAGGCGGGCGCCGCGCTCGTCGCCCACCCGGGCGTGCCGAGGATCTCGTTCACCGGCGAGACCGCCACCGGGCAGGTCATCATGCGGTCGGCGGCCGACAACCTCAAGGGGCTGTCGATGGAGCTCGGCGGGAAGTCGCCGTGCGTCATCTTCGCCGACGCGGACCTCGACGCGGCGATCGACTCCGCCTTGTTCGGGGTGATGTCGCTGAACGGCGAGCGGTGCACCGCGGGTTCCCGGATTTTGGCCGAACGAGAGGTGTATGACTCCGTCGTCGCCCGCCTTTCGCAGCGGGCGGACCGCGTCCGGGTCGGCGACCCGTCCGACCCCGCCACGGAAATCGGGGCACTGGTGCACCCGGAGCACTACGACCAGGTCATGTCTTACGTGCGCCTCGGCGCGCGCGAGGGGGCGCGGCTCGTCGCGGGCGGGCGGCGGCCCGCCGGGCTTCCCGCGGGCAACTACCTGACGGCGACCGTGTTCGCCGACGTGCAGCCGACGATGCGGATCTTCCAGGAGGAGATCTTCGGGCCGGTCGCCTGCGTGACGCCGTTCGAGTCCGAGGAGGAGGCCGTCCGCCTGGCCAACGCGACCCGCTACGGGCTCGCCGCGTACGTCTGGACGTCGGACCTGCGCCGGGCCCACCGCGTCGCATCGCTCGTCGAGTCGGGTATGACCTGGGTGAACTCGCACAACGTGCGGGACCTGCGAACGCCGTTCGGCGGGGTGAAGAACAGCGGGCTCGGCCGGGAAGGCGGGCAGCACTCGATCGACTTCTACACCGAGTCCCGGATCGTGCACGTCGCCCTCGGCGACACCCACGTACCGCGTTTTGGAGCGTGACGTTCTCTCATGTCAGAATCCCTGCCCCCGGTTCCCGACATCGTCCGGTCGGCGTACGCCACGCTGGTCGTGACCGACCTGGCCGAAGCACGGCGCTTCTGGGTCGACCTGCTGGGCTTCGTGGTGTCTTACGAGGACTCGTCCGCGCTGTACCTGCGCGGGTTCGACGAGCTCACGCACCACAACCTGATCATCAGGTCCGGCCCGGAGGCCGCCGCCGGGGCCCTGGGGTACCGCCTGCGGTCGGACGCGGACCTGGCCAGGGCCGAGACGTACTACGCGGCGCTGAACTGCCGGACCGAGCGGCTGCCGGCCGGGACGGTGCCCGGGCTCGGCGAGGTCGTCCGCGTGGAGGACCCGCTGGGGTTCCTCGTCGACTTCTTCGCCTCCGCCGCGCATCCCGAGCGGTTGCAGCAGCGCTATGACCTGCGGCGCGGCGCGGAGGTCGCCCGGCTCGACCACTTCAACATCTGCGTGCCCGACGTGCCCCGTGCGCAGGCGTACTACTCCGGGCTCGGGTTCGGCCTGTCGGAGACGATCGAGGACGACCAGACCGTCTACGCGGCCTGGATGTACCGCAAGCAGACCGTGCACGACGTCGCGTTCACCGGCGGCGCCGGGCCGCGCCTGCACCACCTC
>JAWWPV010000895.1:0-3449 GCA_033854775.1 Trebonia sp. | reverse complement strand
ACGCATTAGGAGGCTGACGTTGAGCGCGGGGCACCGTGGCGGGATGCTGCCGTACATCCTGCTCTCGCCGCTGGTGGTGTTCATCGGGGCGCTGTCCTTTGTCCCGACCGCCGACACCACCGTAGAGGCGTTCTTCCGGGTGATGCCGCTTGACCCGCCGACCCGGTTCGTCGGCCTCGGGAACTTCCGGGCGCTCTTTGCCGACTCAGCCATCACCACCTCCTGGATCAACACGGCGGCCTACGTCGTTGTCGGCGTGGTGCTGTCCGTCGTGTTCGGCACGGCGATCGCGGTAGCGCTCAAACGGCGATTCCGGTTTCGCGGCGTCATCCTCGCCCTGGTCATCCTGCCGTGGGCGCTGCCCGCGGTCGTCGAAGCCGTCATCTGGAGCTGGATCTATGACCCGACCTTCGGCGTCGCGAACAGCGCACTGCATTCCGCGCACCTCATCGGCGGGTACCACCTGTGGCTGGGCCTCAACCGGTGGCTGACCATTGCGCTGATCGAGATCGTGCAGGTCTGGCAGATCACGCCGCTGACCGCGCTCGTCATCCTGGCGGCGCTGCAGTCGGTCCCACTCGACCTCTACGAGGCGGCAAGAGTCGACGGCGCCGGCCCGGTGCAGTCGTTCCGGCGCATATCGCTGCCGATGATCCGGCCGGCCCTGGCCGTTTGCACGGTCGAGGCGCTTGTCCTGTCGCTGAACATCTTTGACCAGGTCTACATACTGAACGGGATCGCGCCCCTCGGCTCCTCCGTGATGCTGCAGACGTACGTCACGACGTTCCAGAACCTCAACTTCGGCGGCGGCTACGCACTGTCGCTGCTGATGACCCTCGCCACCGCGCTGCTGTCGGTGGCGGCCCTAGCGCTGCTCTACCGCAGGCCGGAGGCTGTGTGATGGCATCGGCCGGACCAGGCGGGCGCACGGCCCGGGCGGTGACCCAGGTGGCGGCAGGGCCGGCGGGCCGGGTCCTGTCCGGCCGGCCCGCCCGGGCGCTCGGGCGCATCGTCGCGATTGCCGTCATCCTGCTGTGGTCGCTGTTCCCTGTCTACTGGGCGGTCAATACCAGCCTCAGCACGCTCTCGGGCGCGGACAGCGCCCCCGCGCACTACTACCCGTCGCCCCTGGTCGCCACCAGCTACCGCGCGGCGTTCGGAATTGGCGGCGCGGGCAACGGCATCTCCGGGCAGCTCGGAAGGTCGCTGCTCAACTCGGCGGTAGAGTCCGGCGCGGCGATGATCATCACCGTCGTCATCGCCATCCTCGCGGCGTACACCTTCGCCCGCCTCCAGTTCAGGTTCAAGCGGACGATCTTCGTGAGCGTGCTGGCCACGTTGCTGCTGCCGGCCTACGCCACGCTGATTCCGCTCTACCGCATCATGGCCAGCCTCGGCCTGGTGAACACCTACCTCGCCGTGGTCCTCGTCTACGTATCGGGCTTCCTGCCGCTCGCCATCTGGATCCTCTATAACTACTTCAACACCATCCCGCGCGAGCTTGAAGAGGCCGCCTTCGTCGATGGCGCCTCGCCGATGCGGGCACTGGTGCAGGTGGTGATCCCGGTAGCCATGCCTGGCATCGCCGCCGCCGCGATCATCGCATTCCTGCTGGGCTGGGCCCAGTTCCTGTTCCCGCTGATACTCACCACCGACCTGTCGACCCAGCCCGTCACGGTCATCGTCGCAGCGCTTGACCAGCAGCGCATCGTGCCGTTCACGCTGCTGATGGCCTGTGGCGTGCTAGCCGCGGCCGTCCCCGGCGTGCTGGCCCTGGTGCTGAACCGTTACATCGTCCAGGGCGTAACGGCCGGATCGGTCAAGTAGTCAGGCCCCTGTGCGACAATCCGGTGCGGTAATCGCGGACCAGGTCCAGGTACCGCGTTGCCACGGCGCTGACCGCGGCGTCCCGGTCGCCGCCGCCGGTGTAGGCGCGGAGCGCCTCCCACCATCTGGTGCGGCCGACGGCGAACCCGGTGAAGCCATCCGTGGCCGCGGCGATGGCCAGCCAGCGCCGGACCGCGGCGAGGTCGGCGCCGCGGCCGAGGACAAGGCAAGCGCTGTCCGGATCGGCTGAGTGCACCGCCTCCGCTATCCGCGTGGCGTCCTCCCGCGACTCCGGTCCTTCTATCTTCCACAGCCGGGGGCGAAGTCCGTCACCGGCTATCTCGCGGATCGCCGCCGCGGTCAGCTCGCCGCGGACCTCGCGATCGAACCGCCCGCGGTCGTAGGCCACGGTTTCGAGCTGGGCGTCTTCCGGCGGGACAAGCAGCTCCAGCATGAGCTGCGGCGGCTGGCCGTCGAGCCAGCCTGCGAGCTCGCGCAGCCGCGCCCGCTGCCTGGCATTCATCGCGGTATCGCCGCCGGGGTTGTAGCGGACGAGAACCTTCACGTAATCCGGATGGTACGAAACGATGACGCGGTCAGGATGACCGCCGCAGACGTAACGCAGTTCCCGCTGGCCGCTCTCCTCGACCGGCATCGCGACCCGGATGCCGCCGGCTTGCGCCTTCGCCGCGTTGTCGCCGCCGTATTCGTGGTCGATGAGCAGGACGACGCGGCCGGCGTCGACTTGCGGCGCCGCGGCGAGAAGCGCGTCGACCACCACTCCCTTGGCCGCGACCATCGTCGCGTGCTGCTCGGGTGTCGGATCTCCGGCCAGGCCCATGAAGTCACGCCGGAGCGAGTTGCGATGGTCGAATGCGAGGGCGAAGACCTGCGTCACAGTTCGCTCACCGTGACGAGAGCTTCCAGCTCAGCGACATCGTCAGCGTGCACCACACCGGCGACAGGCTGCCGCACCGCCGCGGCGGACATCGCTGCCGCCCGGCGCAGCCGGTCCGGCCATGGCTGGCCCGCGAGATGTCCGTGGACCAGCGCGGCGAGGGCAGCGTCGCCGGCTCCGACCGGGTTGCCTCGCTGCGTCGGCGGGACCGCCAGCAGCGACATCCCTGGCAGCACGCCAAGCAGGCCGCGGGCGCCCAGCGAGACGACCACCCGCTGCGCGCCGTCGGCGAGCAACTGGCGGGCCGCGCGAACCGCGGCGGGCAGCGGAACCGGCACCGCGAGCCCGGCCGCCTCGGCCAGCTCGTGCTCATTGGGCTTCACCAGGGCGGGTTTTGCCGCAATCGCGGCCAGCAGCGGCGCGGCGTGAGCATCGACGAACGCGGCGGAGCCCGAGCCGGCCGCGCGCCAGGCAAGCGTGCGGTAGGCGTCGACGGGGAGCCCGGCGGGGAGGCTGCCGGAGAGCACGACACCGGCGGCCCCGTGGATCAGCCTGGCGAAGCTGTCGGCGAAACGTTCCCATTCCGCGGCGGCGATCGGCGGTCCGCTCTCGTTGTATGCCGTGGCCGCCGCGTCCTCGGCGCTGAACGCGCTGACAGTTCTGCGGCTGCCGGCCGCGGACCGGACAAGGCAGTGCGGAACCGCCCACTCGTCAAGCTGTCCGA
>JAWWPV010000894.1:0-2660 GCA_033854775.1 Trebonia sp. | reverse complement strand
CGCCCGCGCGACCGGGGCGGTTCCGGCTGGGGCGGTTCCGGCGGCGCCAGCGGGGGGAGCGGCAAGCGCCCGGCGGCGCCCAAGCCCGGCAAGCCCCAGATCGACATCGTGAAGACGAGGACCTGGTTCACCGCCCACCACGAAAGCGACTCGAAGACCAAGTCCTGGTCGACGACCGAGGAAAACAGCCACACGAGCACGACGTCCCGGTCGCGGACCGACGGCGTGAGCGTCGGCGACGAGATCACCTACGAGCTCGTCTACGACCACCAGGTCCAGCCGGAAACGCTGATGGCGCTGCCTGAGGACCAGATGCTCGCCCCCAACATCGTCGAGGCGGCCGCGAGCGCGGGCAAGGCCGTCGCCGGGGCTAAGGCGTCGCCGGTGACCGAGACCAAGATGGTCGCCCTCGTCGTCGACCCGTCGGTCGTCGGCACCGAGCTGGTCGCCCCGGTCCGCCCGGGGGAGATCCCGGCGTTCGAGCCGCCCGCCCCGGCGGTCTCGGCGCAGGTCCCCGACTACGAGCGCGTCCCCAGGCCCGCTCTCGGCGCGGGCTGACCGCCCGTCCCCGTGATGTGGGATACAACGGGCCCCCCGGGGGGCCCTTTGTATCCCACATACCGCTTGGGGAGGACCCTGGGGCCAAAAACGTTGGCCGTGCGCTGTGGCCGCGCGACTGGAGCTACCGGGCATGGCGGCGGATAGTTGATCATATGGATGGTGTCACCGGCGACGCCGCGGTGCCGAGCACGGTGTCGGCCACGCTCAACTACCTTCGGCCCGGATCGAGGCGCAACCGGCTGTACGTCGCGCCCGGCGGCCACCTGACGACCACGGAGTACGCGCCGACCGCGGTCACGGTCGCCAACGGCCGGCCGCACGTCGACGACTTCGGCCTGGACCGCAGCGGCTTCACGCTGCTGCGGCACGCCAGCGCGGTCGACGACTTCGGCGACCCGGCCCAGCTCGACGGCACGTACCAGGCCGAAGCGGGCGAGCTGGTGAAGCAGGCGCTCGGCGCGGACGAGATCGTCACGATCGGCTGGGTGATCCGGCGCGCCAACAAGGCCCTGGACGGCGCGCAGCCGCCCGCCTCCGACGTGCACGTCGACATGCACCCCGGCCGCGCCCACGGCCGCATGGCCGCCGCCTCGCCGCGCGGCGAGCCCTACAAGCGCGCGGTCATGACCTCGCTGTGGCGCGCGTTCAGCCCGCCGCCGCAGGACTGGCCACTCGCGCTGCTCGACTACCGCTCCGTCGATGACACCGAGGGCGAGCCGAACCTCCTGCTCTTCGTCGACAAGCTCCCGGAACCGGACGCCGTCCCGGACATCGAGGACCCGGACGCGATGCCGGCCGGCTCGATCTTCGCCCCCGGGCCGCACCACCGCTGGTGGTTCTTTCCCGACCTGACGGCGGACGAGGCGCTGCTGTTCAAGCTGCACGACACCGACCACAGCGTCGCCTGGCGCGTCCCGCACACCGCCTTCGAGGCGCCCTACGCGGCCGACGCGAACCCGCGGGAATCGGTCGAGCTGCGCACGATCGCCTTTTTCTACTAGCAGCAAGTGAAAGGTACAACTGTGACGGAGCAACTCCCGCCGGACGTGATCGCCCAGCTCACCGGGATGGACTCGGCGATCACACCGAAAATGGTGGCGGCGAGCTGGACGCTGCTCAGGCCGTTCCACGACAAGGTCGGCTATGCCGCGCCGAAGATCGACCGCGACCTCGCCTACGGCGACCACGAACGGCACCGCCTCGACGTGCACACCTCAGGCGAGGAGTCGGGCGCCTCGGTCTTCTTGTTCGTGCACGGCGGCGGCTTCATCGGCGGTGACAAGCACGTGCCGGGCACTCCGATGTACGACCACATCGGGGCGTGGGCCGTCCGCAACGGCTGGGTCGGCGTCACGATCACCTACCGCCTCGCCCCCGGGCACACCTGGCCGTCCGGCGCCCAGGACGTCGCCGCCGCCGTGCAGTGGGTCCGCGACAACATCGCCTCCTACGGCGGCGACCCGGCCAGGATCGTGGTGGCGGGCCACTCGGCCGGCTGCGTGCACGTCGCCTCCTACCTGGCCGGCCAGGCCAGTGCCGGCCAGCCCAGTGTTAGCCAGCCCAGTGGCACGCTCGACGGCATCAGGGGCGCGGGCCTGCTCTCCGGCTTCTACCAGATCCCCGACGGCGACGAGCGCCGCGAGCCCGAGCTCAGCTACTTCGGCGGCCGGCCGTCGGCCGAGGTCAACACGCTGCCCGGGCTGCTCGACAGCGAGGTCCCGCTGATCTTCGCCGTCGCCGAGCGCGACCCGCGGTTCAGCCAGAGTCAGATCGCGGGCCTCACCGCCGCCTGGTTCGCGCGCAAGGGCACCGTCCCACAGGTGATCTGGTCCGCGGGCCACAACCACATCTCCCAGATCGGCTCGGTCGGCGTGGATGACCTGGCGCTCGGCGCGCCGCTCGCGCGCTTCGTCGACCGGGTCACGCGGTAACCGCAAGAAAGGACACTGACTCATGCCCCGTCCCAAGATTCCCGTTGAGGACCGCCTCGAGATCCAGGAGCTGTTCGCCTACTACGCCTGGGGCCTGAACACCGGCGACGAGGAGCAGGTCCTCTCCTGCTTCACGGAAGACGCCTCGTTCGAGCACCAGCCGCAGGG
>JAWWPV010000893.1:0-2870 GCA_033854775.1 Trebonia sp. | reverse complement strand
CAGGATCGCCACGGCGAGCGCGCCGCCGGTGATGGACAGGGCAAGCGCCCGGGTGAACGGATTGGGCCGCGCCGGACGCGGGATCGCCACCGGCTGAGGCGCCGCGGCCGGCGAGACGGCCGGCTCGGGCAGTACCGCGGTGACCGCCTGCACCGGGTTGACCATGCCCGCGCCAGTGTGCGCGCCGGCCGACCCGTCCGCGGTGGCCTCGATCCGGTGCACCACCTGCGCCGCGGTCAGCCGCGGGTACGCCGCGCGGACCAGGGCCGCGACCCCGGAGACGAACGCGGCCGCGAAGCTCGTGCCCTGGCTGGCCGGGTTGTACCCGCCGGGCCACGCGCTCGCGATGTTGGACCCGGGCGCGGTCACCGAGACCGTGGTCTTCCGGTCGGTGTAGGTGGTCAGCGTCCCGGAGTGGTCCACCGCACCCACCGAGAGCACCCCCGGGTAGCTGGCCGGGTAGTACGGGCCGGAGCCGCTGCCCGGGTTGTCGTTGCCCGCGGCCGCCACGACCACGGTGTCGCGGCGCAGCGCGAAGGCCACCGCCGTCCGGAGCGCCGGCGTGCTCGCCGCGGTCTGCACCGACACGTTGATGACCTGTGCCCCGGCGGTCGCGGCGTCCCGGATGCCCTGGGCCAGCAGCCGGGAGACGCCGGTCTCGCCGGTGTTGACCTTGACGGACAGGATCCGGGCGGCGGGCGCGACGCCGTAGAACGGGATGCGCCGGGCCCGCGCGTCGGTGGCCGCGATCAGGCTGGCCACGGCGGTGCCGTGGCCGACGCAGTCACGGGGGCCCTGGCCGGTCAGATCGATGGCGCTGACCCGCCCGGCCAGCTGGGGGCTGAAGTCAACCCCGCTGTCCACCACGGCGACGGTAACCCCCTGGCCGTGGGTCACGGTCCACGCGCCCGCCGTGTCGAGGGCCTGCTGGGCCCACGGCTCGTCGCGGAGCTTGCCCACGCCCAGCTGCGGCGGGCATCCCCGGGCCGGCCGGGGCAGCACGTGGAAGACCTGGGGAGACACGGACGTCTGCGGCGGGGGCGCGGGCGGCGTTGCCGGTGTGGCAGACGCCTTAGCCGAGCGGCTCGTGGACGGGGTGGCTGACGCGGTGGCGGTCGGCGTGGGCGTAGGCGCCGCAGGCCGGGCCGCCGTAGCGGCGAGGGCGCCGGAGCTGCCCAGTACGAGCAGCAGGGGAATCGCCCCGGCGACGGCGGCAGCGGCGCGGTACCGCCGCCGGGCCGACTGCCTCATCCGTCCTCCCCGGGGCTGCCGCTCGCTGTCCCGGCGACCACTGTAGGCGAGGCGGGCCCGGCGCCCGGGGCCATCCTGGGGAATGCACCATCATCCCTGGAAAGGTGACCTCAGCCCGGCGCGGGGAGCGTCAGCCCGGCGCGTGCAGCGCCGCGGCCGTGGCCGTGTCGGCGGGATAGAACGCCTCGATGGCCAGCTCGGCCCGGTCACATCCGCCGCGGTGCCGACCACCGCGCTGATGCTGAACAGCGACAATTCCTGGCCGCCGCGCCGGTAGCGCAGTGGCAGCACGACCCCGGCAGGCGAGCTCGCCTCGGCCATCCCGCCCGGGTAGCCGAGCAGCTCCTCGCGCAGGTCGCGCAGGTCGCGCAGGTCCCACTTTTGCGCCCTTGGGTATGATCTTCCCCGACGGGACGGCCCGGCGGGACTGCTAATCACGCGAGGGGTTCGGGGGATACCCCATCGCGGCCACCGGGCCGTCCCTCTAAGCAAGCTACCGCTCGGTAGTTCATGCCTTAGCCACTCAAACCGTGAGCTAGGTCACCGCTTAACGAACGTCCCTCGCCCGTGGACACTCTGGACTAGCCCGCGTTCCCTGAGCAGCTCCATAGCCCGTCTCACGGTGCCGTAGGCGACGCCATACTCAGTCGCTAGGTCACGTTCGGACGGTAGCCGCCCCGTTAGCTCCCCGGTCTCGATCTTCCGGGCAAGATAATTCGCCAGCTGGACGTAGGCCAGCACAGGCGACCCCGGATCAACCATAAGACCGCTCTAAAGCTGCCTGGACCTGCACTCCGTCACGCGCCGAGCCGGCCGGGGAGCGGGCCGCCCGTCAACGCGCCGCCGGGCTGGTCACGTCACCCGGCGCAGGTGGCCCGGGCTCAGCTGCGGGCGGTCAGCGAGTCCAGGACGCGCTGGACGTTCTCGTCGAGGTCCCGGGCCGCGTCCGCGCGGCCGGCCAGGTGCCTGATCAGCGCCTGCTGGAAGAGCCCGTCGAACACGGCGTAGGCCGGGCCGGACGACACGGCCAGCGGCGTCCCGGCCAGGTCGGCGAACTTGCTGACGATGCGCCAGATCATCCGCTCCAGGCTGTCGTCAATCTCGGTCACGTCGTGGCGGTAGGAGTCGTCGAACAGGCTCTGGTTGCGCAGGTCGTACCAGAGCCGGTGCAGCGTGGCCTCCTCCACCAGGGTGGCCGCCATGGCGGCACCGAACCCCCGCCTGAGCTCGCCGGCGGAGGTGGCGGTGGCGACGATGTTGTCGTACCGGGTCACGCATTCGGCCTTGTACTGCCGCACGCAGTAGGTGATCAGCTCGGTCTTGTCGCTGAAGTAGTAGTGCAGCACCCCGTGGGAGAACTCGGAGTTCTGCGCGATCTCCCGCAGGCTCGTGCGCGCGTAACCGAGCTCGGACAGGGTCTGCAGCGCGGACATCGCGAGCTGCGCGCGCCGCTCCGCGAACTTGTCCACCTGCCGGCGCGAGATCCTGTCCCGGCTCCGGTCCGCCACTTCGGTCACAATCGAACTTCCTGTCGATGTCGGTGCTTGGTCACCCAACACTAACGGAGTCTAACCGGTTTGCCGGGGCGGTCCCGCAAAAATCTTGACAGTCGTCCAAGA
>JAWWPV010000892.1:0-4039 GCA_033854775.1 Trebonia sp. | reverse complement strand
CGCGGCGGCCGCCACGGCCTCGCTCTCTTGTTCTGAGCGCACTGTGGACGTTTGGGCACCACTATGGCGTGCCCAAACGTCCACTTTCTTTGCCCGCGGGCCCATTGCGCGCGGGCTAGCGATCGGAGAATCTCGGGCTAGGGACGGATCGAAGTCACCCCGCAGCTTTGGTCGGCGCGTACGGGGGTCGTCCCCCCGGGAGACAGAGGAGCAGCCATGGCGGACACGGGCGCACGGGGTAAGCGGGCTGGCGGCCGCTCAAGCGCAGGGGTTAAGCGATGAGCGGGCTGCCCGACCTCAGCGGCAAGGTCGCCGTCGTGACCGGCGGGGCCTCGGGAATCGGGAAGGGGATCGCCACCCAGCTCGTCGCCGAGGGCGCGCGGGTGATCATCGCCGACATCCAGCGCGACGCGATGGAGGCGACCGCCGACGCGGGGCCGGCGTTATGCGCGCCACGATCGCCTACTACGACCCGCCCCGGCGCCCCGCGTCCGGGGAGCGGCCGGACTTCACCAGCCTTCCGCTGACCGGCCAGCCGGTGACCATCTCCGACATGCGGGCGGCGGGCGGCGGCTTCTCCCTCGACCGCGAGGGGTTCACGCTGGCGACCGCGCCGACCGAGGTCCGCGACTTCCACGACCGCGACGAGGTGCAGCGCGGCTACGTCGCCGAGGCGCGGGAACTGATCCGGTCGCTCACCGGCTGCGCGGCCACCGCGCTGCTCAACAGCCCCGTGGTGCGGGTCAGCGGCCGGGCAGGCCCGCGGCCCGCCGGTGCCACGTTCACCGGGGACTTCGCGCACGCGGACTTCAGCGCGCCGGCCGCCGCGGCCATGCTGCGCCGCAACCTGCCGCCAGATGAAGCAGCGGCGCGGCTGCGCGGCCCGCGGTTCTCGGTCTTCAACGTGTGGCGGGCGTTCTCCGGCCCGCCGCAGGACGTGCCGCTCGCGCTGTGCGACACGCGGTCCGTCGCCCCGCAGGACAAGCAGTACTGCGAGATCACCATGAAGTCGGCGGGCGGAGACCTGCTGACCTGGGAGAACATCACCTATTACCACAATCAGGGGCACCGCTGGTGGTACTGCCCCGACATGACAAGGGACGAGGCGTACGTCTTCCGGTCGTTCGACTCCGCCCCGGGTCACGCCGAGCAGGTACCGCACAGCGCGTTCGTCAGCGAGTCCTGCCCGGCGTCCGCGCCGCCGCGCGCCTCCGTCGAGGTGCGCGTGTTCGCCTTTTACGAGGACTGACCCTGGTTCACTGCGGCGGCCTGGTTCATTGCGTGGGCCTGGACCCTGGCGGGGCCCGTGGAGCCCCGCACGACCAGTTCCGGTTCGAACAGGAGCTCCTCCGGGTGGGTGTTCGCCGTTTCCATCTGATTGACCAGGAGGGCGACGGCTGACATGCTCATGGGCTCGATCGGCTGCCTGACCGTGGTTAGCGGCGGGTCCGTGCAGTTGAGCAGCGCCGAGTCGTCGTAACCGACAACGGAGACGTCGCCAGGCACGGTCAGGCCCGCCCGGCGCACCGCGCGGATCGCGCCGAGCGCAAGGATGTCGCTGGCGCAGATGATGCCGGTCACGCCCTGGCGCAGCATCCGCGTGGTGGCCGCCTGGCCGCCCTCCAGGGAGAACAGGGCGTGCTCGACCGGCGCCACGCTGACCCCGGCCCGCTGCGCCGCCTCGGTGAAGCCGGTCAGCTTGCGGCGCGACGGCATGTGGTCGTCTGGTCCGAGGACGAGGCCGATGCGGTCGTGACCAAGCGCGGAAAGGTGCGTGAAGGCCTGCGTGGCGGCGGAGACGTCGTCGGTCGCGACGTACGGGAAGTCGAGGTTGTCGACTCCCCCGTTGATCAGCACGACCGGAACGCCCCGGCGGCGCAGCAGCCGGTAGTGGTCGTGCGGGGCGGCGAGCTCGGCGAAGTGGCCGCCGGCGAACACCACACCCGACGCGTGCTGCTCAAGCAGCATGTCCACGTAGTCGGCCTCGGACAGGCCGCCCGCGGTGCGGGTGCAGAGCACCGGGGTGAAACCGCGCTGCGCGAGGGCGCCGCCGATGGCCTCGGCGAGCGCGGGGAAGATCGGGTTCTGCAGTTCGGGCAGCACGAGGCCGATCAGCCGGGCGCGCTGCCCGCGCAGCTTGCTCGGCCGCTCGTACCCGAGCACGTCCAGGGCGGTGAGCACCGCCTCCCGCGTGCTGTCGGACACGCCGGGCTTCCCATTGAGCACGCGGCTCACCGTGGCCTCGCTGACCCCGACCTTCTTCGCGACCTCGGCGAGCCGCCGGGCTGGCGTACGTGTCATAGCGCAAGAATACGTCATCTCAACGCAAGTAATTACGTTATCAGAGAGATATCTTAACCGGTTTCCGGCTATCGATGATCATGCTTGCAGGTTAGAACTTGCAGGCTATCAGGCTGCGCGGCGACCCTGGCGACCCTGGCCAGCAGAGTCAGAGACCTGCATATGAATGTTGTTTCTTTGCATCAGATGATCGGGATCTTGCCAGCAGATGTTCCGCTATGTATGTTCACCCCAACGGCGACGGCGCCCGACCCACCCTGCGCGCCCATCGCCCACGTTCAGCCCATGGAGGGGATGAAGCGATGAGCAGCATGTATTACCGACTGCGCCACCGCCCGGTGGTCGCGGTCGCCGCCGTAGCGGGTTTGGTTCTCGCCGCTGCGGCCTGCTCGAGCAACTCGAGCGCAAGCAACACCGCGTCCGGGTCAGGCGGCAATGTCACGATCAGCATCAACTGCGCGCCGCCCGCGGCGCAGCAGCCGGCGCTGCACAAGGAATGGGTGGAGGACGTGGCCATCTTCGAGAAGGCCAACCCCAACATCACCATCCAGAGCGTGTACAACTACCCGTGCGACGCGGTACCGGCGACGTTCACCGCGATGCTGCGCGGCGGGACCGAGACGAACCTCTTCTACACCTACTTCACTGACCTGCCCCAGGTGCTACTGGCCGGCCAGGCGGCGGACATCACCCCGTACGTGAACTCCACGACCGTGCCCACGCTCAAGGACATCGTGCCGAGCTCGATGAAGGCGGTGACGGCGGGCAAGACCATCTACGGCCTCCCGGACTCCAACTACACCCAGGGTCTTATCTACAACAGGAAGCTCTTCTCCGAGGCCGGGCTCAACCCCAACAACCCGCCGACCACCTGGGCCCAGGTCGAGGCGGACGCCACCGCCATCGCCAAGCTCGGCAACGGCATCGAGGGCTGGGGCGACTACAGCGCGGGCAACAACGGCGGCTGGCACTTCTCCTCGTACATGGACGCCCTAGGCGGCACCGCGGTCAATGCCAGCGGCGCGCCTCCGACGGCGGCCTTCAACAACGCCAATGGCACGGCGGTCCTGCAGGCACTGCACAACCTGCGGTTCACCGACAAAGCGATGAGCCCCACCCAGGGCCTGGCCTGGGGCACGCTGCAGCAGCAGTTCGCCGCGGGCAAGCTCGGCATGTACATCGCCGCGCCCGACGACATCTACAACGTGATCGTGCCGACGGACAAGGGCAACCTCAGCGACATCGGCATGGGCCCGCTGCCCAGCCTGACCGGCACCCCGGCGGGCTCGCTGTCCGGCGGCAACGACTTCATGTTCGCCAAGCACGACACCCCGGCGCAGATCGAGGCCGGCATCAAGTGGCTCGCCTTCGAGGACCTGACGCCGGGCACCGGGCAGTTCAACTTCGGCAGGCAGAAGGCGGACGGCGTCCCCGTCGGCTTCCCGGAGCCCGAGCTCTTCAGCGGCGCGACCGGCACGAAGATCAACCAGCTCCGCACCCAGTTCGCGACGATCAACACGTCGTACTACACGCCGTTCGTCAACGCCCAGGTGCCTGGCGACGGCGAGCCGGTTGACGCCCAGGCCGTCTACAAGACGCTGGACCCGGTCATGCTCGCCGTGCTGACCGAGCCGAACGCCAACATCCCGGCGCTGCTCCAGACCGCCACCGCGAACGTCAACACGATCCTGGCGAACAGCGGGGCGTAAGACAGGAAGCCGAAATCGTTCGGGCAAAT
>JAWWPV010000891.1:0-7134 GCA_033854775.1 Trebonia sp. | reverse complement strand
CTGGTTGGCTACGACGCGTCGGCCGACCCGGCGCTCCTCGCCGCCCTCGAGGCCTTCCGCCCCGACGGGACTGGCGGATCCGACGGGGCTGGCGGCTCCGCCGGCGGCCGCCTGCGCGAGATCGGCCGCCTGGCGGGCAGCGAGCACGCGCAGGAGCAGGGCAGGCTCGCCAACGAGTACCCGCCGAAGCTCGCCGCGTTCGACCGCTACGGTCACCGGATCGACGAGGTGGAGTTCCATCCCGCCTGGCACGACCTCATGACGACCGCGATCACCCGCGGCCTGCACGCGACGCCGTGGCAGGACCAGCGGCCCGGCGCGCACCTGGACCGTGCCGCCAGGTTCTACGTCTGGGGCCAGGCCGAGGCCGGGCACCTCTGCCCGGTCTCGATGACCTACGCGATCGTTCCCGCGCTGCGCCACGCCCCCGACCTGGCGAAGCAGTACGAGCCGCTGCTGGCGGCCACCGCGTACGACCCGGGCAGGCGGCCGCCGGCCGCCAAGCGGGGCCTGACCGCCGGCATGTCCATGACGGAGAAGCAGGGCGGCTCCGACGTCCGCGCCAACACCACCACGGCGACCAGGACGGCGGACGGCAGCTACCGCATCACCGGCCACAAGTGGTTCACGTCCGCCCCGATGGGCGACCTTTTCATGGTCCTGGCCCAGACGCCGGCCGGCCTGGGCTGCTTCCTGCTGCCCAAGGTCCTCCCCGACGGCACTCGCAACGCGATGCACCTGCAGCGGCTCAAGGACAAGCTGGGCAACCGCTCGAACGCCTCCGCCGAGGTCGAGTACGACAACGCGACGGCCTGGCTCGTCGGCGAGGAGGGCCGCGGCGTCCGCACCATCCTCGACATGGTCAACGCGACCCGCCTGGACTGCGTCCTGGCCGCCGCGACCGGCCTGCGCCTCGGTGTCATCCACGCGGCGCACCACGCGAACCACCGCGAGGCGTTCGGCCGGAAGCTCATCGACCAGCCCCTGATGGCCAACGTCCTCGCCGACCTAGCGATCGAGTCCGAGGCTGCCACCATGGTCGCCATGCGCCTGGCCGCGGCGGCGGACCGCGCGGCAGGCGGCGACGAGGGCGAGCGGGCCTTCAGGCGGCTGGCCCTCGCCGCCGTCAAGTACCACGTCTGCAAGCTGGCCCCCGCCCACGCCGCCGAGGCCCTCGAGTGCCTGGGCGGCAACGGCTACGTCGAGGAATCCGGCCTGCCCCGCCTGTACCGCGAGGCCCCGCTCCAGTCGATCTGGGAAGGCTCGGGCAACGTCGCCGCGCTCGACGCGCTGCGGGCGCTGACCCGCCAGCCCGATTCCGCCGAGGCCTTCTTCGCCGAACTAGACCAGGCAAAAGGCGCCGACTACCGCCTGGACGACGCGATCGAACGGCTCAAGAAGGCCGCCGCCGGCCCCTCGGAGCAAGCCGCCCGCCGCCTGGCCGAGTCCATGGCCGTCACCCTGCAGGCCGCCCTGCTCATCCGCCACGGCCACCCGGCGGTCGCGGACGCCTTCGCGGCCACCCGCCTGGGGGGCGAGGGCGGCCGCGCCTACGGCACCCTCCCCCCAGGCACCCCCACCGGGGCGATAACCCCAAGGGCAACCCCGGAAATCATCCCCGGGTAGCGGGCTTACCGCGCACCACGTCAGGCCAGTCCCAGTGCCTCCGCCGCCGCCTGGGCGCAAACCCGCGACGCGCCGTAGGTGGCCAGGTAGGCCGTCCCCGGCGGGGGCGTCCAGGCCGGCACGCCCATCTCGACGATGACCGTGTCGGGACGCGCCGCGAGGACGTCGCCCACCAGGCCAAGCACGCTCCGGGCGTCCCGGACGGCCAGCACGAGCGGACGCCCCGCGGACGCCGCGAGGATGGACTCCGCCGCCGCCCCGTCGCCGGCAGCGGGGTCGACCCGCTTCACGGCCGCCCACGGCTCGAACCCCCAGGTGAACCGGCCGGCGGCGATGCTTTCCTCGGGCTCCACCTCGACGATCAGCGGATCGACGAGCGCCGGGGGAACCGGCCCCGACCGCCGCAGCGCGCGCCGCGCGGCCACCAGCCCCACATCGCCGCCCGCGCTACAAAGAACGTCACCGGAAGCGGAAGCGGAGGCGAAAGAGGAAGAGGAGGCGGAAGCGGAGGCGGAGGCGGAGGCGGCCGGCCAGGCGGCGAGTCGTGCCCGCAGGCCGGCGACCCGCGCCGCCGCCTCCTCGAGGCGGTCGCCGCGCAGCCGCTTCGACGTCACCGCGTCGGCGATGGCGGCCCGCACCGCGTGGTACATCGCCTCGTCGGTTTGCCGCCCGAGGCAGAGCAGGTCGACACCGGCGATCACGGCGAGCACCGCGGCCTCGGGAATACCGAAGACGGCGCTCGCCGCCTTCATCTCGAGCGCGTCGCTGATCACCACGCCTGAGAAGCCGAGTTCACGGCGCAGCAGCCCGTTGACGGCGGCGGGCGACAGCGTCGCGGGCAGCGAGCCGGTCAGCTCGGGCACGCGCAGGTGCCCTGGCATGATCGCGAGCGACCCGGCGGCGATGGCGGCGACGAACGGCGGCAGGTCGCGAGCGCGGATCTCCGCCATGGTGCCGGAAATCGTCGCGAGCGACAGGTGCGAGTCGTCGAGGGTGCTCCCGTGCCCGGGGAAGTGCTTCGCGCAGGCCGCGATACTGGCCGACTGCAGGCCCGCGGTGGCGGCGGCGACGTGCCTGGCCACCACCGACGTCTCGGAGCCGAACGACCGGGTGCCCACCACCGCGCTGCCGCTCAGGTCGAGCACGTCGGCGTCGGGCGCCAGGTTGGTGTTGATCCCGAGCCTGGCGAGGTCGGCGCCGATGGCGGCGTACACCGACTGGGTGAGCGAAACATCGTCCACCACGCCGAGCGCGGCGTTCCCCGGGTACGGGGACCCGGACGTGTACGCAAGCCGGGTGACGTCGCCGCCTTCCTCGTCGATGGCGATGACCGGCTCGACCGGCGCGGCGGCCCGCAGGGCGGCGGTGAGCGCGGCCGTGTCGCCGACCACGTTCGCACCGAACAGGGTGACCCCGGCGAGTCCTCGCGAGAGCGCCTCGAGCACCCAGGGCGGAGCCGTGGTCCCGGGGAACGGCGGGATGAGGATGGCGTCGGCGAGGGCGCCGAGTGCCGGATCGATGGACGGTTCCAGTGGCTCGAGCGCCGTCATCCCTTCACCGCGCCCGCGACCAGGCCGCTCTTCAGCCGACGCTGAGTGAACAGGAAGAACGCGAGGACAGGAATGGTGAACAGGGTGGAGGAAGCCATGATCGCGCCCCAGTTGGTGGAATTCTGGCCGTAGAAGTACTCGACGTACAACGGCAGGGTGAACTTAGCGGTGTCGGTGCCGAGGAAGGTCAGCGCGAACACGAACTCGTTGTAGGCGAAGATGAACGCGAACACGCTGGTGGCGACCAGCCCGGGGGACACTAGCGGCAGCAGGATGCGCCAGAAGCGAGTCCAGGCCCCGGCCCCGTCGATCGCCGCCGCTTCCTCGAGGTCGCGCGGCACGGTCGCGGCGAAGTTGCGCATCATCCAGATCGTGACCGGCAGCGCGAAGGCGGTGTAGACGAGGATCAGGCCGACGAGGCTGTCGAGCAGGTTGAGCTTGCGGAAGTCGATGAACAGCGAGACGACCAGCGCCTGCTGCGGCAGCAGCTGCACGATTAGCAGCATGATCAGGTAGGTAGTGCGGAACCTGAACTTGAACCGGCCGAGCGCGATCGCGGCGAGCAGTCCGATGAACGAGCTCGCGACAACCGCGACAATCGTGATGAACAGGCTGTTCTTGAGGAAGGTCCAGTACGAGATCCCGATCACCGAGCCGCTGAAGACGGCGCGGAAGTTCCCCAGCGTCGGGTGCAGCGGTATCGGGTGCGGCGTCAGGGAGTAGATCTCGCTGGCGGGCTTGAACGCCGTGGAGACCATCCACAGCACGGGGAACAGTGCGAACAGGGCCACGAGCAGCCCCAGCAGGTTCAGCACGGCCTTGCGCGACGCGCGGCCGAACCGTCGGCCGCCGCGGCCGGATCCAGCCCGACGAGATACAGCACTACCAGACACGGCGCTATTAACCACGGGGACGGACGTCATGCGAGTGACCCTTGCTTGATGGCGGCACGGACGTACCCGACCGTGACGATGAGCAGGATGATCGTGAGGACGAACGCGGCCGCCGAGGCGAGGCCGTAGTGCGGCGGCTGGGTGAACGCCTGCGAGTACTCGTACAGCCCGAGGTTGTACTCGTCCCGGTTCCCGAGGTTTCCCGTGACGATGTACGCCTGGGTGAACATGCCGAAGTCCCAGATCGTCGACAGCAGCGCCAGCACCAGGAACACCGGGCGCAGAATCGGGAACGTCACCTTCCAGAAGGTTCGCCACGGACCCGCGCCGTCCACCCGCGCCGCCTCGAGCAATTCGGACGGCAGCGTGCGCAACCCGGCGAGCACGGTGACCGCGACGAACGGGAAGCCGGTCCAGACCAGCATCACGGTCAGCACGGTGTAAGCGGGCAACGTCGCGTTCGTCCAGGAGAACCCGGCCCAGTGCGCCCCGCCGCCTAGCCATGACGGGAGCTTGGCCAGCGCCCAGTCGACGACACCGCCGTCCGGGTCGACGAGCCAGACGAAGATAACGCTGGCGGACACCGCCGGCGTCGCCCAGGCGAGCAGCGCGGACACGGACACGAACGTGCGCATCTTCGGCCCGAGCCGCGCGAGCAGTTGCCCGACGAGCGTCCCGACGATCATCGTCAGCGGCACCACGACCACCGCGAAGTACAGGCTGGTCTTCAGCGACCGCCAAAACTCAGGGTCGTGCAGGATCTGGCTGTAGTTCGAGAACCCGATCCACTGGGCGGGCAGGACGCCGCTGATCTGCATCAGCCCGTAGTTCTGGAACGAGAACAGTCCGACCTGCACGGCGGGCCACAGGATCAGCGCGCCGATCACCGCGGTCGCGGGCAGCAGCAGCAGGTAGGGGCCCGCTCCCCGCTTCCTGATCCAGATCCCGGCGCGCTGCCGGAACGACAAGCTAGGAGCGGACGGTACCGAACGGCCTGTTGTGTTACGCGCGCCGTCAGGCTCGTGCCCTGGGAGGGTGGAGCCGGCCGGGGAGGGGGTCCCCGGCCGGCTGTGCGAGGAGGTCACCATAGGAAGGTACGGCTAGCTGGTGCTGCCGGTGTTGAGGACGCTCTGCAGCTGGGTGTTGGCGGAGGCCACCGTGGAGGCGAACGGCGCCCCCTGCATCAGCGACTTCAGCATCGTCGGGATGATGTTGAGCTTGCCGTTGTCGGCGGTGGGCCAGTTCTTGGCGTTGAGCGGGGCGGTCTGGCCATTGAGTGCGGCCTTGGCGAAGCCCGCCATGAACGGACCGCCGGTGCTCTCGCTGGCGGAGATCTGCGCGGTGTAAGGCGAGAAGAAGCCGGACAGCGCGGCGAAGCTGGTGGAGTTGGTCGGGTTGTCCATGACCGAGATCAGGTCCCAGGCCGCCGTCTGGTTCGGGCTGGTCTTGAAGACCGCGAGGTCGGAGCCGCCGGAGAAGACCGGGGCCGGGTTCGGCCCGTTCTCGCTCGGGATCGGGAACGACGAGATGTTGCTCATGTCCACCGAGTTCTTCGGCAGCGTCGCCTTCGCCCACGGCCCGTCGACGTACATGTCGAGCTTGCCGAGGCCGAAGTCCTCGTTCGGCCCGCCGGAGGTCGCCCCGGCGTTGCCGAGCTCGGTCTCCCCGATGTACTTGGACTGGGAGACCTTGGCGGTGGTGTACAGGCCGACGTAGTACTTGATCGCCGCCTCGTCCTGCGCTGAGGTCAGGTTAGCGGTCCAGTTGCTGCCGGACTGGGTGGCGATCTGGCCGCCGGCGCCCCAGATGAAGCTGGCGAACGCGTTGGTGTCGTTGGTGATCGCGTCGAAGCCCGTGGTGCCGGGGTAGGTCTTCTGCAGCTTCTGCGCGTCGGTGGCCAACTCGGCCCACGTGGTCGGCGTGCTGGTGATGCCGGCCTTCTTGAACTGGTCGGTGCGGTACCACACGGCGCGCACGCCGCCGAACCACGGCACGGCGTAGGTGGTGCCGCTCTGAGTGTCGTTGGCCAGCATGCCGGGCACGAGGCCCTTGGTGCCGGACCAGCTGCTCAGGTCGCTGTTGTGCGGGGCGAGGATGCCGCTCGCGGCCTCGGTGGGCGTGTCGGTGTTACCTAGCTCGGTGATGTCGGGGATGTTCTTGCCGCTGGACAGCGCGGTGTTCCAGTCCTGCGTGCGGTTGGTCCACGGGATCCAGTCGACCTTGACCTGGGTCTTGGCGTACTGCGGGAACTCCTTGTGGAACTCCGTCGCGACGCCGTTCATCCAGGTGACCTGAGACGCGACGGAGCCGCCCATCCGCCAGACGGTGAGCGTCGACGGGGCCGACCCTGTGTTGGCTGATGCGCTGTTAGCGGACGCGTTGCCTGCCGCGCTGCTGGAGCTGCCGGAGCTACAGCCGGCGATGGCCAGCGCCGCGGCGGCGGCGCCGGCGACCGCGCCGAGCGCGGCCGATCTCTTCTTGAGTCCCACTGCTGGCACTCCTTCTGCGAGGGTGAAGTTTTGAGATCAGACTTGGTCAGTGACCCTTGGCACAGAAACTAACTGGAAACTTTCCTATAAGATAGACCTGTTGCCAGAACTTAACAAAGGCCGTCTAGCTCATGGCGGCCGTAACCGCGGGACCCCAACGGAGGGGTGTGTCTGTTGGCGAAGCAGTGGTCGATAGGGTCGGACGGCGACCTATGATTGACGTTAAGAGCGGCGAAAACAAAGCTGCCTCCATGTTGTTGCCTGAACGGCACGTCGCGGCGGCCCGTGGGCTGCTGTGCCTCGCCGTCCGCCTGTGGGAGTGTGCGCGATGACCCCTCATGCCGGCGGTGGCATGCCCGAGGGAAACGCGAACGGGCCGGAGGCGCGCCGCCAGAAGCCGGGCACGCCCAGCCTGCTGCGCGAGCTGAACGACCGGGCGGCACTCGAGCTGCTCCTCGCCGAGGGGCCGCTCACGCGGGCGCAGCTGTCGGAGCGCACCGGAGTCTCCAAGGTCACCGTCTCCCAGATGCTCGCCAGGCTGGAGGACCGCGGCCTGGTCATGGTCGTCGGCGAGCA
>JAWWPV010000890.1:0-5239 GCA_033854775.1 Trebonia sp. | reverse complement strand
ACGTGCCGGCGCGGTTGCCTGGCCCTCCCATAGGCCATTCGGCCAGGGTTTCCAGGTAGGCCGTCCGGACCTGCGCGATCCGTTCCCGCAGGTTTAGCAGTGTCCAGCCCGCGACGCTGACGGGCGGCAGCACAGCGATGTCGACGGTACCCGGATTGAGCCTTGCGGTGTTTCGGCCCGCCACCGACTCCGAGTTCCTGATCACGATCGGGACGATCGGCAGTCCGGCCGCCATGGCGATGAGAAAGGCCCGCTTCTTGAACGGGCCTACCGACTCGGTATCAAGCCGGGTTCCTTCCGGAGCGATCAGGATCGACAGCCCCTTACGCGCCGCCACCTCAAGGGGCTTGAGTGCGGCGGCCGTTCCTGGGTGCTCGCGGTCCACGAACGCGACGTCGAGCAGCTTCCCGAGCTGGCCGAACACGCGGCTGCTCCGCAACTCCTTCGTGGCGACCCCGGTCCAGTTGTCCTTGACCAGCGCGGCCACGAGGAACACGTCGACGTTGCGGCGGAAGTTAAACAGGAAGACTGCGGGCCGCCGCTCGGTCAGGTGCTCCGCACCCGCCACGTTCAGCTTGACGCCGCTCAGCGCGAGGACCGTCCCTGGCCAGAACCTGGTAAGGAAGTTGACCCCGGCGCGCTTGTTGCGCCGCACCAGGCCGACGCCAAGCGCGACGGCGGCCAGCGGGCCGAGGGAGCTGACGCTCGCCAGCCGACGGGCCATCCCGACCGGGCCACCGCTGCCTCGGCTGCTAAACCGCATGACGGGCCAGCCGCGGCGGACGGCAACCTTAGTCAGCCCGCGTTCCGGATTGACCGGCCGCGGATGGCCGACCAGGGACATGAGGCTGAGGTCTTCGTCGCCGTCGGCGTAGAAGTAACTCGACCCCAGGTCAACCTGATGATCGGCGGCGAACTGCTGCACGCCGCTGGCCTTGGTGGAACCCCACACCACGGGCTGTTCGATTTCGCCGGTCAGCATTCCCTGCTCGTCGGCCACGAGCCGGTTGCACACGATGTACTCGATGCCGAGGTAGCGAGCCACTGGCGCCACCTGATTGGTCAGCGCGGACGAGCTCAGCACCACGGTATGGCCGCGGCGCTGATGAGCCCTGACCAGCTCGCGCATTTCCGGGTAGATCAGGTCCGCCACGGACTGCCGGAAGATGCGCTCCCCCATCTCGTCGACTTCCCGCGCCAGCCGTCCCTTCACGGTAAGGGCGCTGCTTTCGATCAGGGTCTCGAATGCGCGCCTTCCGAGCCGGAACTGCACTGCGAGATCCACGATCGTCAGGAACTCGACCACCCGCAGATCCCGACGGCGCAGCCGGTCCCTCGTCTGGGCCGCCGCGGTGTACCCGGCGACGAGCGTCCCGTCCAGGTCGAAGAACGCGCCGACATCCAGGCCCTCCGGACCCGCGTCGACTTCCGCCGCCGGCCGGAAGGGCCGCGGCGGGTGAGCATCACTGCGGCCGCTCACCGCTCAGGCCGACTCTGGCGGCATCCGCAGCAGCAGGGCACCGGGCTGAGCCACCACCGTGAGCTGACGGGTCGATCCCATCACCTCGCCGTCCAGCTCCCACGGCTCCCCCCGGCCCAGCGTCACCCGCAGCTCGCTGAACTGAACGCGGTAGACCCCGCCGCGAGCCGGGCGCCGCAGCAAGATGTCCGCGGCCACCGCGAGCCACCCGGTCAGGCCGCCGGCGATCAGCACGACGGCATCCAGCATGCCGTCGTCAGGCCGCGCGTCCGGCAGCAGCGGGAGCCCCCCGCGCAGCCAGCCCACGTTGCCGACGACCAGCGCGCTGGCCCGCATCCGGCGGCGCCGGCCGCCGTCGGCGCTGACGGTCACCCGCATCGGCCGGTCGCCCAGGTGACGAACCGCCGACATCGCGTAGGCGAGCCAGCCCAGCCGCTTCTTGAGCGAATCGCTGGTGCCGCTCAGCATCCGGGCATCCAGGCCAAGGCCCGCCATCACGACGAACAGCGTCCCGTTCACCCGGCCCGCGTCAACCGGCTGCTGGACGCCGCCGACCGCGACCGCGAGCGCCTCGTCCAGGCCCGTCGGCAGGCCCATGTTGCGGGCCAGCAGGTTGCCGGTCCCCAGCGGGACGACCGCCAGCGGCACCCCGGTGCCCGCAACCCCCTCCGCGCACGCGGTCACCGTCCCGTCACCCCCGCACGCAAGCACGAGGCCGGCCCCGGCAGACACCGCCGACTTAGCCTGACCACGGCCGGGATCCTCCCGCGTCGTCTCCAGCCAGAGCGGCTCGTCCCACCCGTGATCGTCCATGACCCGGCGGACAGACTCGCGGAACGCCTCGCCGTCACCCACCTTCGTCGGGTTCACCACCACCGCGGCCCGGCTCACCGCCGTACCCGTCCTCACGCCGCCGCCGGCGTGGTCTCTTCGCTGCGACCGGCCAGCCAAGCCACCGCGATTCCGGCGGGGATACGACCGTATTTCCTGGCGCGGTCCTGATGCATGGTCGTCTCCGGTTCTGCTGGCTGGAGGGTGGTGCCGGCCTGGGGCTCAAGGCCCTCGGTCACGGGGCCGGTCACCGGCGCCCCGGTGGCCTGGAACGCCGCCGCGGTTACGACCGCAAGAGGTGCGAGGATGCGCCTGGCAGCGGCTGGCATGGCCCCTTGCTGCCCATCGTGAACAGGTTCACTCTGCTTGTTGGTCGATTGTTCGCTGATTGCTTGCCGCGCACTTCTGATCGGCGTGCGGCACACAGTCAGCCGCACCCGTTCCGGATAATCGTGTCCGGCTGTTTCCCCCCAGTGGTTGCGGGCAGAGCCCGTAACGGCGGTCCAGGCGGCTCGGGACGTGATTGGCCCGGGACTGATTGGCGTGAGACAAGGTGGGTAGCGCAGGGGCACCTTACGGGACGACGAAGGGACCCTTAAGCATGTGGGCATTTTTCTCCAGGCGCTTGCGGATGTGGCTGCTGCTGGCCATCGCCCTGCCGCTGACCCGGGCGGTCGTCCATCGCCTGGCGTTGGCCGCCCAGCGCCATGATCCGTCCACCCGAACAGCGAAGGCGCTGCTCCAAGCCGACTCCACGGTCACCGCCGTGTCCCGGCGGGCGACTCGTAAGAAAGAGCGCCGCAAGGCAGGACGCTAACCCGCCACCACAGACGAGTGAAACCGCGGCCACGCTCGCACCGCTGGTCAGGCTGCCGGGCCGGACACCCAGCATGCCTCGCCCGTCCGCTACCGTTGCCCTCGTAGATCGTCATCGGGAGGGCGCATGCCGCACGTCGTCGACTTCGAGAACGTGTCCACCGTCGGCCTAGACTCGTCCCCGGTCGCGGAGGCTCTCGCTGGACTACGCGCCAACGAGGCACGCTACTTCAAGAACAAGTACGATCACGTCTTCACCGTAAGCCCCGCCAGCGAGGAACCGGAGACGCTCGACTGGCTGAACCGCATCCTCACCGACGAGCGCGGAATCGTCATCTCCGCCCGCCCGCTCGAGGTGACTTCTTTCGAGGTGGACGGTTTTCGGATGGCTTACGCGTTCTACGAGTCCGGCTTGTCAGTCAACGTGATGTACGGCATCGCGGACGAAAAGAAGCGCGCTGTCGGGTTCAAACTCTCAGAAGGCATGGAAGTCCCCGAGGAACTGGCGTCGCGCTTTAAGTTCGCGCGCCAAAAGTCAAAGCTGGCGGGAGTGATCCGCGGTTCCTTCTTTGTAATCAAGGGCGAATACTGAACCCGAAGTCTCTCGGCGTGGCCCGGCTGTCACCCATGTTATCTTGGTACCATGGTAACAGTCGAGCGAGTACAGACCGGCCTGCGCATCGAACGCAACACGCTGAAGGTCCTCAAGGGCCTGGCCGAGTACCTCGACCTCTCCCTCGGCGACCTAGTCGAAGGCATCGTCTTGCATGCATTTGAAGGCAAGGCCCCCTTCGGGCCGCCCACCTTGGCCAAGATCGACCAGCTCAAGGCGGTCTACGGACTTGAGCTGACCGCCGCCGACGCGCACAAGCTGCAGGAGCAACCGTGACCAGCACGCGGCGGCTCACCGGCCGCATCCAGGTCCCCCTTCCGTCCGAAGAGGCATTCCGCCTGTTCACCCCGCGCGGCGAACAGGACTGGGTGCACGGATGGCGCCCCCACTTCCCGGCCCCGGCCTCGGTGACGTGTTCTCGGGTGGCGCTGGCCGCTGTGATCGCGGGTCATCCGGGTGTCCGGCCCCGGAAGGCCGGCCGGTTCGCCCGTTGTGCCCCGGTTTGCGGGTGCTGCGGGCCGGCTGTTTCCGTGATCGCGGGTCACCGGGGGCGGATATCGCCACTTTTGACCCGCAGTAATCTAGCAGGCGCGTTGTGACCGGTGTTTTGTTCGGTTTTATGACGGTTAGGCAGCGGTCTGCCGGGCATTCCCCGCGATGACCCGCGGTCACGGCCCCGCCGGCCGACCGCCTGGAGGGGAGGGGGACCGGCCCGGTAGGGCTAACCGGCGGCTGGGGGAGGCCGACGGCTTACGCGAAGCGCTGGCAGGGTCCCACCAGGCCGGATCTGGGTAAACAGGTACCGACGATCAGACAACGAGAACCTTGCCGGGCGGTGAACACATCGCCGTCGTCGGCGGCTACGGGGGGCGAGTCCGCTGAAGGTGGCCAGCGGGGTCTTCGGGTGGGTACGTCCGCATGTCCCGGAGGCCAGCGACGGCATCCTGACGTCAGCCGGGATATGCGAGGGGTTCGCCGGGGCCGGCGTTAGCTCGGGCGTGCTGCTATTCGCCGGGTTCGCCGCGCTCGTGGCCGGGACGCTGGCCATGGGCGCCGTCGAATACTCCAAGCTGCGGGCCGAGCACGACCGGCGGGTGGCCGAGCTTGCCGCTGAACGAGTGCAGCTCGATACCGCGCCCGAGGCGGAGCTCGATGAGCTCACCGAACTCTACGTGTCGCGCGGCCTTTCCGCCGACCTGGCCAGGCAGGTCGCCATCGAACTGACCGCCCACGATGCGCTTGCGGCCCATGCCGAGGCGGAGCACGGCATCACGTCCGCCTCCCTCACCGCTCCGCTCCGCGACGCGCTCGCGGTGAGCGTCGCCTTCGCGGCCGGCGCCGTGCTGCCCTGGCTGGCGATCGTGCTGATCCCCGGGCCGTCCAGGGCGCCCGTGACTTTCGCGATCGTGCTGGCGGCGCTGGCGCTGACCGGATGGGTGTCCGCGCGGATCTCGCGCGTTCACCCGGGAATCCCGATGATCCGCACGGCGAGCATCGGC
>JAWWPV010000889.1:0-2786 GCA_033854775.1 Trebonia sp. | reverse complement strand
GCGCCGGCCCGCCTGTCGCGTCGAGCCAGGCGGTGTTGACGACCGCGTGGTCGTACTGCGCCTGGATGAACGCGGGACGGCCACCCGCGACGGCGTCGAGCTCGGCCAGCGTAAGCTCGCGCCGGTCCCCCGCCCACTGCTCCTCGTGCCAGCCGCCGAGCGTGAGGAGCCACTGGCCAGGCGCCAATTCCGCCGCGCCGCGGCGGAGCGCGCTGAGCGCGTCAGTCCGGCCGCGCACGCCGTCGAGGCGGACCTCGACGTGCTCGGTGGCCCGGACGAAGTGGTTGTGATTGTCGATCAGCCCGGGGATCACCGTCCGGCCGCGCAGATCGACCACCTCGGCCCCCGGCCCGGCGCTGGCGAGGATGGCCGCGCTGGTCCCCGTCGCCGTGACGCGATCGCCGTCGATCGCCACCGCCGACGCGACCGAGAACCGCTCGTCAACCGTGACGATCTTCCCGTTTACCAGTGCGCGGGTGGCCATGGGCTCATTCTCGGGCCTCATGGGCCGGCCGTGGTACCGTCGGGCGCGTCATGAATCACCTGAGCGGCACCGGCCGGCTCGCGAACCGGTACCGCGTCATGCGGCACGGGCAGAGCAAGGCGAACGAGGCCGGCGTCATCGTCAGCAAGATCGAGAACGACCGCCGCGGTGACTACGGGCTATCGGACCTGGGCCTGCGGCAGGCGCGCGCGGCGGCGGACGCCTGCGGCCTGCCCGCGGGCACGGTGATCTGCTCGTCGGACTTCTCCCGCGCGCGGCAGACGGCGGAGATCGTGCGGGCACGCCTCGGCGCGGCGGAGGTCATCGTCACCGAGGCCCTGCGTGAGCGGTGCTTCGGCGACCTGGAGGGTTCCCCGGTCGCGAGCTACGCCAGGGTGTGGGGCGCCGACGAGGCCGGCGCCGACGAGACGGGCGCCGGTCACGCGGACGGCGTCGAGCCCGCGGCCGCCGTGCTCGACCGGGCGACCGCGCTCGTCGCCGACATTGAACGCCGGTACTCGGGCCGCGACGTCCTCCTGGTGTCCCACGGAGACACGCTGCAGATCCTCGAGGCGGGCTTCCTCCGGCTTGACCCGTCGCGGCACCGGCGGCTGCCGCCCCTGGCGACCGCGGAGATCCGCGAACTGCGCCTGCCAGGCGAGCCGCCGTGGCCGCGCCCCTGATGGGCACCTTGCCGGGCGCCGCGGGGCTAGTGATGCCACAATTTCTAGATGGACTACCCGCACCCACCAACGCCGTCGTTCCTGTTCGACCTTGACGGCACGCTGATCGACAGCGTCTACCAGCATGTGATCGCGTGGCGCGCCGCGCTCAGCGCGATCGGCATCGACTTGTCCGTGTGGCGGATCCACCGGCGGATCGGGATGAGCGGGGGGCTGTTCGTGCATGCCCTGCTGCGCGAGACCGGCCGGTCGCTGTCGCCCGAGGACATCGAGGAGCTTCAGCTGGCGCACGCCGCCGAGTACCGCAAGCAACTCGGGTCGGTGACCGCGCTGCCCGGCGCGCGTGAGCTGCTTGCCGCCCTCACTGACGCCCGCGTGCGGTGGGGCATCGCGACCAGCGGGTACGCCGCGACCGCGCGGTCCGCCCTTGAGCTGCTCGGCCTCCCGGACGACACCCCCATGGTGACCAGGGACCTGGTGCGGCACGCCAAGCCGGACCCCGACCTGTTCCTGGCCGCCGCCGCGCTGCTCGGCGTGGACCCCAGGCACACGATGGTCGTGGGCGACAGCGTCTGGGACCTGCTCGCGGCGCGCCGCGCCGGGGCGCTGGGCATCGGGCTCCAGTCGGGCGGTTACGGCCGCGAGGAGCTGGAGCGTGCCGGCGCCTACCGGGTGTACGCGGACCCGGCGGAGATGCTGCTCAGGCTGGATGAGGCGGGCGTCAGGCTCGACGAGGCGGGCGTCAGGCTAGCCGATGACGAGGGGTACTGACACCGGGTATTCCGAACGAATGCGGCTTCCTCATGCCCGTCACCCTGTCTCTTGAATTACTGGTAGGAGATCATCACCGGGGCCGGCGCCTCCGTCATCGTCTCCCCGGGCGTGAGCATCGGGTGGTCCTTGACGAGGAAGTTCTTCCAGCCGAAGAACACGCCGCGCGGCGCCGCCGCGGTGACCGCGTTCCAGGTGCCCTGCTTCACCCCGGGAGTGCCCTGCCCGTCCATGTGGACGACGATCGCGATGTCGTCGTGGCTGGTGTCCAGGTGCTGCTCGCCGGTGAGCATCGCGAGCTGGAACTGGTGGAGCACGAGGAGCTTCTGCGGCAGGTCACGCCGGGCGGTCAGCGCCGCGAGCCAGCTGACGACGCTGTTGACCTCGCCGATGCCGACGTGGCCGATCTGCCGCAGTGGCCGCTGCCCCCGTTGCAGCTTCCATTCGGCGTCGAGTGCCAGGCCGACGTCGGGCAGCTCGAGGAGCGCCTGGTAGTGCTCGGCCTGGCTGAGCAGGCTGGCGCGCCCCGGCTGGAGGTCGAGCACGACGTACAGGCCGTCCGCCGTGGCCTGCCGCACCCAGGGCAGCAGCTCAGACACGGGCGTCTCGTACGAGTAGGTCCCGTCGGCGCCCGGTGACGCCTCCGCCACGCTGGCGATGATCTCGAAGGCGGGGACGACGGGCACCCGGCTGAGCGGCCGGTAAGCGGCGGCTATCCGCCGGGCCCTGGCGATGCTCGCGGTCAGGTCCTGCTCTCCGAGAACGCCGAGCCCCGGTGTTCCCGGGTGCCCGTAGAGCGCGACGAGCCGGCGACCGGGGAACATGACCTGCCCGCCGCCAGGGAGCTG
>JAWWPV010000888.1:0-13412 GCA_033854775.1 Trebonia sp. | reverse complement strand
GTGGCACCTGAAGCTCGGGCAGGAATGCCTGGAAGGCCGCCAGGATCGCGTAGTCACCGCACCCGGGGCACCAGCGGACCTCCTGGTCGGACTTGAAGTCCTTCGCCCGCAGGCCGTCCGCATGGGGGACCAGGGTGAGGGAACGGAGTCTGCTGCTTCCGTTCGGGATAATCTCTTCGTTTTCACTCATGGGAGAGCACTTCCTCGATCGCCTCGGCGAGCTCGGCCGCTTGGAACGGCAAGCCGCGGACGCGGTTGTAGGAGATCACGTCGACCAGGAACTTGCCGCGCAGCAGCAGCGCGAGCTGACCCAGGTTGATCTCGGGGACGAGCACCTTGTCGTACCGGCGCAGCACCTCGCCGAGGTTGGCGGGGAACGGGTTCATGTGCCGCAGGTGCGCCTGCGCGACGTTGAGGCCCGCACCGCGGGCGCGGCGGACCGCGGCGCCGATCGAGCCGTAGGTGGAGCCCCAGCCGAGGACGAGCAGCCGCGCCTCGCCGGACGGGTCCTCGACCTGCAGCGGCGGGATCGAGCTCGCGATGCCCTCGATCTTGGCCGCCCGGGTGCGGACCATCAGGTCGTGGTTGTCCGCGTCGTAGGAGATGTCACCCGAGCCGTCGGCCTTCTCGATGCCGCCGATGCGGTGCTCGAGGCCGGGCGTGCCGGGGATCGCCCACGGCCGGGCAAGGGTTCGCGGGTCGCGGGTGAACGGCTTGAAGTCGGACCCGTCGGCGGGCTTGTCCGCCGAGGTGGCGAAGGCGAACTCGGCCGACAGGTCCGGCAGGTCAGAAACGTCGGGAACGCGCCAGGGCTCCGAGCCATTGCCCAGGTACCCGTCGGACAGCAGGATGACCGGCGTCCGGTAGGTGATCGCGATCCGCGCGGCCTCGATCGCCGCGAAGAAGCAGTCCGACGGCGAGGCGGCCGCGACAACAGGCACCGGCGACTCGCCGTTCCTGCCGTACAGCGCCATCAGCAGGTCAGTTTGCTCGGTCTTGGTCGGCATGCCGGTGGAAGGGCCCGCGCGCTGCACGTCGACGACGAGAAGCGGGAGCTCCACCGAGACGGCTAGGTTGACGGTCTCCGCCTTCAGCAGCATGCCGGGGCCGGAGGTGGTGGTCACCGCGAGCGACCCGCCGAACGCGGCGCCGAGCGCCGCGCTGGCCGCGCTGATCTCGTCCTCGGCCTGGAAGGTGCGGACGCCGAACTTCTTGTGCTTGGACAGCTCGTGCAGGATGTCCGAGGCGGGGGTGATCGGGTACGAGCCGAGGAACAGCGGCAGCTTGGCGAGCTGGCCCGCGGCGATCAGGCCGTAGGCGAGGGCGAGGTTGCCGGTGATGTTCCGGTAGCGGCCAGGAGCGATCGTGGCCGGCTTGACCTCATAGCGGACCGCGAAGTCCTCGGTGGTCTCGCCGTAGTTCCAGCCGGACTGGAAGGCGGTCACGTTCGCCTTGTAGATCTCCGGCTTCTTGCCGAACTTGGCTTCGAGGAAGCTCAGCGTGCCCTCGGCGGGACGGCCGTAGAGCCACGACAGCAGGCCGAGCGCGAACATGTTCTTGGCCCGCTCGGCGTCCTTGCGGCTGAGGTCCTGGTGCTCGAGCGCCTTGACGGTCAGCGACGTTAGCGGCACCGGGTGCAGGTTGTAGCCGTCAAGCGAGCCGTCTTCCAGCGGGTTCTTCTCGTAGCCGACCTTGGACAGGTTGCGCTTGGTGAACTCATCGGTGTTGACGATGAGCTGCGCGCCGCGCGGGAGGTCCTTGAGGTTGGCCTTGAGCGCCGCCGGGTTCATGGCGACGAGCACGTCCGGCGCGTCGCCTGGTGTCAGGATGTCGTGATCGGCGAAGTGCAGCTGGAAGCTGCTCACGCCGGGCAGCGTCCCGGCGGGGGCGCGGATCTCGGCGGGGAAGTTGGGAAGGGTGGACAGGTCATTACCGAAGACCGCGGTCTCCTGGGTGAACCTGTCACCGGTGAGCTGCATGCCGTCACCGGAGTCTCCCGCGAAACGGATGATTACGTGGTCAAGCTCCTGGACCTGCTTGGTCACAGTGCAAAGCCTCCTCCGTCACGCCAGGCCGGCGCCCTTGTTCAGCACCACACCTACGGCCGGGGGCGTGAGTGCAGGACGGGATAAAGTTTACTCGGGCCTGGGCACCCCTTGGCCGTGTGATTAGCCTCACCCCGGCGCCTGTTAAGCCACGCTTCCCTTGCTGGCGGTAACTTTAGTGTAGAGCAATGCCGGTGCCCCCGCTCTATTAGTAGGCGCATGACGTGCGGAAACCTCTAGGTGCGCTGGACCGTTGAACAGGGTGTGCTGCTGGCTGGCTGGCCGGGCCAGTCGAGGTCTGGGCGTGATGACGTTAGTGTCATGTCGGGAGGGGGTCGCGATGCGCTGCTACGGGCTGCGCGCGGCGTTGTTCGCCGCCGCGCTGTGCGCGGCGCTGGTGGCGGGCGCCTCGCTGTGGCTCGGGTTCGTCGGTGCCGCGGCCGTCAGCGCGCTGCTCGTCGCCCTCGGCTGGATCATTTACTTTCATTCAGAACGTACGGTGCTCGCTGCCCTGCGCGCACGCCCCGTCAGTGAGGTGGAGCGCCCCGACCTGTACCGGATCGTCAGGGAACTTGCCTTCTCCGCGCACCTGCCGGTGCCCCGGCTGTTCGTGTCCCCGGCCGCGCAGCCGAACATCCTCACCGTCGGGTACAGCGCCCGGTCGGCGGCCGTGTGCTGCACGGAAGGGTTGCTGCGGCTGCTGACCCTGTCCGAGCTGCGCGCGGTGCTCGCGCACGAGCTGGCTCACGTGGCCAGGCACGACGTCGCGGTCTCCTCGTGGTCCGCCGGGCTCGCGTCGCTCGTCGCGTCCTGCCCGCTGATCGCGGTGCTGCTGCACATCACCGCCCCGTCCGCCCGCGAGTACTGCGCGGACATTGACGGTGCCCTGCTGACCGGCGACCCGATGGCCCTGGCAAGCGCGCTGCGGAAGATCGACACCGCCGCCACGGCGCAGCCGCTGCGCCCGCGTGGCACCCTGGCCGCGGCCAGCCACCTGATGATCGCGCATCCGTTCACGGCCGACGGGGTCGGCGGGATGCTGAGCACCCATCCCCCGACCAGCGAGCGGGTCCGCCGCCTGGAGGCGCTGTCCGGCGGCCCGCGCTTACCTGGCCGCTAGCCGGCTCCTCAGCGGCGGTTGGTGAACTGGAGGGCGAAGTCGAAGTCCTTGGACTTGAGCAGGCTGATCACGGACTGGAGGTCGTCCCGGCTCTTGGACGACACACGCAGTTCCTCGCCCTGCACCTGGGCCTTGACGCCCTTCGGCCCCTCGTCCCTGATGATCTTCGACACCTTCTTAGCGTTGTCCTGGGAGATGCCCTCCTTCATGGCGACCGCGAGGCGGTACTCCTTGCCGGACAGCTTGGGGTCGGCCGGGTCGAGGTGCTTGAGTGAGACGCCGCGCTTGACGAGCCTCTCCTTGAACACATCGAGGACGGCGCTGGCGCGCTCCTCGCTGTTGGCGCGGATCTCCACGCCGCTCTCACCGGACCAGGCGATGGAGGCCCCCACGCCCCGGAAGTCGAACCGGGTGCTGATCTCCTTGGCGGCCTGGTTAAGCGCGTTGTCGGCTTCCTGCCGGTCGATCTTTGACACGATGTCGAAGCTGGACTCGCTAGGCATGGATCACAGGTTAGACGGGTAGGGTGCCGATCGTCACATCGGCCGCTCCGGTGGATGTAGACCGCGCTTCTCCGCGGGCGCCGGGAACTCCACGTCGCAAGCAGTCGCGTTGTCCGCTATATTTCTCTC
Organism: Trebonia sp.; assembly: GCA_033854775.1. Classification (GTDB taxonomy): domain Bacteria; phylum Actinomycetota; class Actinomycetes; order Streptosporangiales; family Streptosporangiaceae; genus Trebonia. The sequence continues at coordinate 9,615 of JAWWPV010000888.1, read as the reverse complement.
TGCTGCCGTGATGCGGCGGCGCTAGGCAGGTTGCCCGAGTGGCCAAAGGGAACGGTCTGTAAAACCGTCGGCTCAGCCTACGATGGTTCGAACCCATCACCTGCCACCACCTGCGGAAACGGCCCGCTAGCTGGGAATTCTCGGCTATGCGGGCCGTTTCTTCTCTGTCCCGTGGTGTGTCACCTTGTAGCGCTGTAGACCGTCATGTTGCGCTGTCCACGGACGCATAGCGGACGGGCGTCCGTGCTGTTAGGACGGCCGGTGTGCGCAGTTACGACGGTCGGTGCGCACCGTTAGGACGGCCGGTTAGGACGGTCGGTGCGCACCGTCGGCGTTTCCACGGACGGCCACGGACGGGGCACGCCGTCCGCGTGTTTGGCTCGACGTGCATCGCTAAGTCGGGTTTGTTGGCGCATCGGCGATCGTGTTGATGGCTAGTAGGTCCTCGGCCACCGTGTGCCGATGCCGGTTGGAAGCGCTGGGCTTGATGTCAATTGCCGCACCTAGCCGTCTCGGCGCCGTCCCGCGCCGCACGGGGCCACGTCGCCCCGTCACCAGGCCAGCCGGAACCCGCACGCCGTGCGCGGGCATCGGCCCGCGTGCGGCCAAGCTCGCGCTGACTTCACTAGTCCGCTTACCTGCTGGTCAGCGCGAAAATGTACCTGAGATGTACCTCTGTATGCGGCGTGTACCTTCGATGGACCTCGGCACCTGTGGCCCTGCAACTTCTGCGTCGTTAGTCACGGCCCAGCGTTATCGTCGCTGCGGGTGACCTGGAGACACGATCGCCGCCGTGCTCGGCCGCGCGATCCGGCCGATGCCGATCAAGGCGGGCTGGCTAGCCCTGGTCCGGAATGCCGGGTGACGGCTGGTTGCGTCTCGCAGCTCCGCCGTGGGTACTGCGTGCCCGGCAGCTTCGAGAGCTGCCGCTAGGTCGTCCAGGGGCAGCGGGCGCCGCACGCGCGCCAGGTGGCGGGCGGCGAGTTCCTCTACCGTCGGCGTGCCGTAGGGCTCGATTACCTGCAGGGCCTGGCGTGCCTTGCCGTAGGCGCCGGTAGCGTTGCCGAAGGCCTCGATGCCCGTCGCGGCCACCTTGCGGATCTCCTGGCCTGCCGCGCGCAGCCGGTCGCGCTTGAGGTAGCCGGCCTGGTACGCGACCAGGGCGATGGCCGCCCCGATCCCAAGTGCGGCCAGCGGGTGGCGGCGGGCTGCGCCGACGACCGCGCTGGCCTGCACGGCGACCAGCCGGGCGGCCAGCTCGAGGGCGTATGCCGCCTCGGTGAGGGTCGCCTCGTAGCCGGCTGCCTGCAGCAGCCGGTGGGCCAGGGGCAGCCAGGTGTCGGCCACGGAGTTGGCCAGCCCGAACCGGGTGAAGACGCTGTCCGCGCTGATGATGACCGCGGGCGCCAGGAACTCAGCGAGCGCCGCGGTACCCAGGTCATCGGGGTCGCCCCGCAGCCGCACCGGCAGGTCCGGGTCGGGCCGCCTGACCGCCTGGATACGCGGGTGGAGGTAGTCGCCTACCGCCAGGTCGACCACCGGCACCAGCGGCATGACGTCGGTCCACAGGACCCGTCCGGCTTCCCGGAGATCCAGGCCGGGATGGCCTTCGGCCACGTCGGCCAGGTGGCGGACGAGCTCTGCCGGGACGTGCGCGCTGAGATAGGTGTTGGAGCGGCCGGTGACGGCCAGCCCGGTGAACAAGTTCTCGGCCACCGAGTTGCGCGCCGCGTTGCAGGCCCTGGACGCCAGCGCGTTGGTGTCGGTAATGCCGACCAGCGCGGGCACGGGCAGCGCCATCGGGTGACTCTCGTGCCGATCTGAGCCCGGTACTTTACAGGCAGGCGCTGCTCGCTCACGGTTTCAAGATAGGGCCGTGGCCTGACATTCCTTGCATGAATTTGCCGCAGGGGATGGTCCGGGCCTGGCGACGCCACGGACACGGCGCCACTAGGCACTCGATGAGCTGCAAGTCCTATCTGGCGGCGTGAAGGTCACCCGCTTGTCCGGGAAACGGCGGTCAGGGTCAAGGAGTGACTGCCCGGCCCGGCGGCGGTGGTCCTGCTTTTCGGCTAGGGAAGGGTCTCGCCGCAGGCGGTTGTAGTCCGTACTTCCGTCCAGGTGAGTCGGCACGTCTACGGCGGGAGCGTCGTGGTTTTATCCTTGCCCGGTGACCGTCAAGAACCGCAAGTGGCCGCTTCCGGGAGATCCCGATGCCAGCGTGGGTGCGCGTCTCAGGCGAGGGCTGCCGTGACTTCGGCCATGGTCATCGGCTGGTGGGTGATGGCGCGGTGAGCAGGTGCTATGCCGGCGAGCAGGATGTCCAGGTGCCGTCGCCAGGCGTCGGGGGCGATGATGGCGGTCATGGTGATCACGTGCTGCAGCGACCAGAGCAGCACGGAGATGTCGCTGACGGTGATTTCGGGCCGGACGGTTCCGGCGGCCTGGGCCTGGGTGAGCAGGGGGTGCAGCACGCCCCGCAGTTCTTCGCGCTGCTCGGCCAGCAGCCCGCCGCGCCACAGCCGCGACAGGTAGCCGGAATTGGCTATCGAAACCTCGCCGATGCTGCGCAGGCACTCTTCCAGGCCGTGCCCGTCTGGCTCGGCGAGCGCGCGCCTGCCGAGTTCGAGTGTCTCGCGCATGAGCTGGTCGACCAGGCAGCTGACGAGTGCCTCCTTGGTGGGAAAGCGCCGGTACAGCGTCCCCACTCCGACGCCAGCGCGGGCGGCGATCTCATCGACGCCGGCCTCCAGACCCTGCTCGGCGAAAAGTTCCGCCGCGGCTTGCAGCACCAGTTCCATGTTGCGGGCGGCGTCACGGCGGAGTGTACGGGTCTGCGGCTCCGCGGCTGGGCTCATGGGGTCAATCCTGCCCTGTGGGCGCCGGGACTGCCAGTCCGAGGTCGGCGGCCGCCGACCTCGGACTGGCAGTCCCGGCGCCCACAGGGCAGGATTGACCCCATGAGCCCAGCCGCGGAGCCGCAGACCCGTACACTCCGCCGTGACGCCGCCCGCAACATGGAACTGGTGCTGCAAGCCGCGGCGGAACTTTTCGCCGAGCAGGGTCTGGAGGCCGGCGTCGATGAGATCGCCGCCCGCGCTGGCGTCGGAGTGGGGACGCTGTACCGGCGCTTTCCCACCAAGGAGGCACTCGTCAGCTGCCTGGTCGACCAGCTCATGCGCGAGACACTCGAACTCGGCAGGCGCGCGCTCGCCGAGCCAGACGGGCACGGCCTGGAAGAGTGCCTGCGCAGCATCGGCGAGGTTTCGATAGCCAATTCCGGCTACCTGTCGCGGCTGTGGCGCGGCGGGCTGCTGGCCGAGCAGCGCGAAGAACTGCGGGGCGTGCTGCACCCCCTGCTCACCCAGGCCCAGGCCGCCGGAACCGTCCGGCCCGAAATCACCGTCAGCGACATCTCCGTGCTGCTCTGGTCGCTGCAGCACGTGATCACCATGACCGCCATCATCGCCCCCGACGCCTGGCGACGGCACCTGGACATCCTGCTCGCCGGCATAGCACCTGCTCACCGCGCCATCACCCACCAGCCGATGACCATGGCCGAAGTCACGGCAGCCCTCGCCTGAGACGCGCACCCACGCTGGCATCGGGATCTCCCGGAAGCGGCCACTTGCGGTTCTTGACGGTCACCGGGCAAGGATAAAACCACGACGCTCCCGCCGTAGACGTGCCGACTCACCTGGACGGAAGTACGGACTACAACCGCCTGCGGCGAGACCCTTCCCTAGCCGAAAAGCAGGACCACCGCCGCCGGGCCGGGCAGTCACTCCTTGACCCTGACCGCCGTTTCCCGGACAAGCGGGTGACCTTCACGCCGCCAGATAGGACTTGCAGCTCATCGAGTGCCTAGTGGCGCCGTGTCCGTGGCGTCGCCAGGCCCGGACCATCCCCTGCGGCAAATTCATGCAAGGAATGTCAGGCCACGGCCCTATCTTGAAACCGTGAGCGAGCAGCGCCTGCCTGTAAAGTACCGGGCTCAGATCGGCACGAGAGTCACCCGATGGCGCTGCCCGTGCCCGCGCTGGTCGGCATTACCGACACCAACGCGCTGGCGTCCAGGGCCTGCAACGCGGCGCGCAACTCGGTGGCCGAGAACTTGTTCACCGGGCTGGCCGTCACCGGCCGCTCCAACACCTATCTCAGCGCGCACGTCCCGGCAGAGCTCGTCCGCCACCTGGCCGACGTGGCCGAAGGCCATCCCGGCCTGGATCTCCGGGAAGCCGGACGGGTCCTGTGGACCGACGTCATGCCGCTGGTGCCGGTGGTCGACCTGGCGGTAGGCGACTACCTCCACCCGCGTATCCAGGCGGTCAGGCGGCCCGACCCGGACCTGCCGGTGCGGCTGCGGGGCGACCCCGATGACCTGGGTACCGCGGCGCTCGCTGAGTTCCTGGCGCCCGCGGTCATCATCAGCGCGGACAGCGTCTTCACCCGGTTCGGGCTGGCCAACTCCGTGGCCGACACCTGGCTGCCCCTGGCCCACCGGCTGCTGCAGGCAGCCGGCTACGAGGCGACCCTCACCGAGGCGGCATACGCCCTCGAGCTGGCCGCCCGGCTGGTCGCCGTGCAGGCCAGCGCGGTCGTCGGCGCAGCCCGCCGCCACCCGCTGGCCGCACTTGGGATCGGGGCGGCCATCGCCCTGGTCGCGTACCAGGCCGGCTACCTCAAGCGCGACCGGCTGCGCGCGGCAGGCCAGGAGATCCGCAAGGTGGCCGCGACGGGCATCGAGGCCTTCGGCAACGCTACCGGCGCCTACGGCAAGGCACGCCAGGCCCTGCAGGTAATCGAGCCCTACGGCACGCCGACGGTAGAGGAACTCGCCGCCCGCCACCTGGCGCGCGTGCGGCGCCCGCTGCCCCTGGACGACCTAGCGGCAGCTCTCGAAGCTGCCGGGCACGCAGTACCCACGGCGGAGCTGCGAGACGCAACCAGCCGTCACCCGGCATTCCGGACCAGGGCTAGCCAGCCCGCCTTGATCGGCATCGGCCGGATCGCGCGGCCGAGCACGGCGGCGATCGTGTCTCCAGGTCACCCGCAGCGACGATAACGCTGGGCCGTGACTAACGACGCAGAAGTTGCAGGGCCACAGGTGCCGAGGTCCATCGAAGGTACACGCCGCATACAGAGGTACATCTCAGGTACATTTTCGCGCTGACCAGCAGGTAAGCGGACTAGTGAAGTCAGCGCGAGCTTGGCCGCACGCGGGCCGATGCCCGCGCACGGCGTGCGGGTTCCGGCTGGCCTGGTGACGGGGCGACGTGGCCCCGTGCGGCGCGGGACGGCGCCGAGACGGCTAGGTGCGGCAATTGACATCAAGCCCAGCGCTTCCAACCGGCATCGGCACACGGTGGCCGAGGACCTACTAGCCATCAACACGATCGCCGATGCGCCAACAAACCCGACTTAGCGATGCACGTCGAGCCAAACACGCGGACGGCGTGCCCCGTCCGTGGCCGTCCGTGGAAACGCCGACGGTGCGCACCGACCGTCCTAACCGGCCGTCCTAACGGTGCGCACCGACCGTCGTAACTGCGCACACCGGCCGTCCTAACAGCACGGACGCCCGTCCGCTATGCGTCCGTGGACAGCGCAACATGACGGTCTACAGCGCTACAAGGTGACACACCACGGGACAGAGAAGAAACGGCCCGCATAGCCGAGAATTCCCAGCTAGCGGGCCGTTTCCGCAGGTGGTGGCAGGTGATGGGTTCGAACCATCGTAGGCTGAGCCGACGGTTTTACAGACCGTTCCCTTTGGCCACTCGGGCAACCTGCCTAGCGCCGCCGCATCACGGCAGCAGAGAGAAATATAGCGGACAACGCGACTGCTTGCGACGTGGAGTTCCCGGCGCCCGCGGAGAAGCGCGGTCTACATCCACCGGAGCGGCCGATGTGACGATCGGCACCCTACCCGTCTAACCTGTGATCCATGCCTAGCGAGTCCAGCTTCGACATCGTGTCAAAGATCGACCGGCAGGAAGCCGACAACGCGCTTAACCAGGCCGCCAAGGAGATCAGCACCCGGTTCGACTTCCGGGGCGTGGGGGCCTCCATCGCCTGGTCCGGTGAGAGCGGCGTGGAGATCCGCGCCAACAGCGAGGAGCGCGCCAGCGCCGTCCTCGATGTGTTCAAGGAGAGGCTCGTCAAGCGCGGCGTCTCACTCAAGCACCTCGACCCGGCCGACCCCAAGCTGTCCGGCAAGGAGTACCGCCTCGCGGTCGCCATGAAGGAGGGCATCTCCCAGGACAACGCTAAGAAGGTGTCGAAGATCATCAGGGACGAGGGGCCGAAGGGCGTCAAGGCCCAGGTGCAGGGCGAGGAACTGCGTGTGTCGTCCAAGAGCCGGGACGACCTCCAGTCCGTGATCAGCCTGCTCAAGTCCAAGGACTTCGACTTCGCCCTCCAGTTCACCAACCGCCGCTGAGGAGCCGGCTAGCGGCCAGGTAAGCGCGGGCCGCCGGACAGCGCCTCCAGGCGGCGGACCCGCTCGCTGGTCGGGGGATGGGTGCTCAGCATCCCGCCGACCCCGTCGGCCGTGAACGGATGCGCGATCATCAGGTGGCTGGCCGCGGCCAGGGTGCCACGCGGGCGCAGCGGCTGCGCCGTGGCGGCGGTGTCGATCTTCCGCAGCGCGCTTGCCAGGGCCATCGGGTCGCCGGTCAGCAGGGCACCGTCAATGTCCGCGCAGTACTCGCGGGCGGACGGGGCGGTGATGTGCAGCAGCACCGCGATCAGCGGGCAGGACGCGACGAGCGACGCGAGCCCGGCGGACCACGAGGAGACCGCGACGTCGTGCCTGGCCACGTGAGCCAGCTCGTGCGCGAGCACCGCGCGCAGCTCGGACAGGGTCAGCAGCCGCAGCAACCCTTCCGTGCAGCACACGGCCGCCGACCGGGCGCTGTACCCGACGGTGAGGATGTTCGGCTGCGCGGCCGGGGACACGAACAGCCGGGGCACCGGCAGGTGCGCGGAGAAGGCAAGTTCCCTGACGATCCGGTACAGGTCGGGGCGCTCCACCTCACTGACGGGGCGTGCGCGCAGGGCAGCGAGCACCGTACGTTCTGAATGAAAGTAAATGATCCAGCCGAGGGCGACGAGCAGCGCGCTGACGGCCGCGGCACCGACGAACCCGAGCCACAGCGAGGCGCCCGCCACCAGCGCCGCGCACAGCGCGGCGGCGAACAACGCCGCGCGCAGCCCGTAGCAGCGCATCGCGACCCCCTCCCGACATGACACTAACGTCATCACGCCCAGACCTCGACTGGCCCGGCCAGCCAGCCAGCAGCACACCCTGTTCAACGGTCCAGCGCACCTAGAGGTTTCCGCACGTCATGCGCCTACTAATAGAGCGGGGGCACCGGCATTGCTCTACACTAAAGTTACCGCCAGCAAGGGAAGCGTGGCTTAACAGGCGCCGGGGTGAGGCTAATCACACGGCCAAGGGGTGCCCAGGCCCGAGTAAACTTTATCCCGTCCTGCACTCACGCCCCCGGCCGTAGGTGTGGTGCTGAACAAGGGCGCCGGCCTGGCGTGACGGAGGAGGCTTTGCACTGTGACCAAGCAGGTCCAGGAGCTTGACCACGTAATCATCCGTTTCGCGGGAGACTCCGGTGACGGCATGCAGCTCACCGGTGACAGGTTCACCCAGGAGACCGCGGTCTTCGGTAATGACCTGTCCACCCTTCCCAACTTCCCCGCCGAGATCCGCGCCCCCGCCGGGACGCTGCCCGGCGTGAGCAGCTTCCAGCTGCACTTCGCCGATCACGACATCCTGACACCAGGCGACGCGCCGGACGTGCTCGTCGCCATGAACCCGGCGGCGCTCAAGGCCAACCTCAAGGACCTCCCGCGCGGCGCGCAGCTCATCGTCAACACCGATGAGTTCACCAAGCGCAACCTGTCCAAGGTCGGCTACGAGAAGAACCCGCTGGAAGACGGCTCGCTTGACGGCTACAACCTGCACCCGGTGCCGCTAACGTCGCTGACCGTCAAGGCGCTCGAGCACCAGGACCTCAGCCGCAAGGACGCCGAGCGGGCCAAGAACATGTTCGCGCTCGGCCTGCTGTCGTGGCTCTACGGCCGTCCCGCCGAGGGCACGCTGAGCTTCCTCGAAGCCAAGTTCGGCAAGAAGCCGGAGATCTACAAGGCGAACGTGACCGCCTTCCAGTCCGGCTGGAACTACGGCGAGACCACCGAGGACTTCGCGGTCCGCTATGAGGTCAAGCCGGCCACGATCGCTCCTGGCCGCTACCGGAACATCACCGGCAACCTCGCCCTCGCCTACGGCCTGATCGCCGCGGGCCAGCTCGCCAAGCTGCCGCTGTTCCTCGGCTCGTACCCGATCACCCCCGCCTCGGACATCCTGCACGAGCTGTCCAAGCACAAGAAGTTCGGCGTCCGCACCTTCCAGGCCGAGGACGAGATCAGCGCGGCCAGCGCGGCGCTCGGCGCCGCGTTCGGCGGGTCGCTCGCGGTGACCACCACCTCCGGCCCCGGCATGCTGCTGAAGGCGGAGACCGTCAACCTAGCCGTCTCGGTGGAGCTCCCGCTTCTCGTCGTCGACGTGCAGCGCGCGGGCCCTTCCACCGGCATGCCGACCAAGACCGAGCAAACTGACCTGCTGATGGCGCTGTACGGCAGGAACGGCGAGTCGCCGGTGCCTGTTGTCGCGGCCGCCTCGCCGTCGGACTGCTTCTTCGCGGCGATCGAGGCCGCGCGGATCGCGATCACCTACCGGACGCCGGTCATCCTGCTGTCCGACGGGTACCTGGGCAATGGCTCGGAGCCCTGGCGCGTTCCCGACGTTTCTGACCTGCCGGACCTGTCGGCCGAGTTCGCCTTCGCCACCTCGGCGGACAAGCCCGCCGACGGGTCCGACTTCAAGCCGTTCACCCGCGACCCGCGAACCCTTGCCCGGCCGTGGGCGATCCCCGGCACGCCCGGCCTCGAGCACCGCATCGGCGGCATCGAGAAGGCCGACGGCTCGGGTGACATCTCCTACGACGCGGACAACCACGACCTGATGGTCCGCACCCGGGCGGCCAAGATCGAGGGCATCGCGAGCTCGATCCCGCCGCTGCAGGTCGAGGACCCGTCCGGCGAGGCGCGGCTGCTCGTCCTCGGCTGGGGCTCCACCTACGGCTCGATCGGCGCCGCGGTCCGCCGCGCCCGCGGTGCGGGCCTCAACGTCGCGCAGGCGCACCTGCGGCACATGAACCCGTTCCCCGCCAACCTCGGCGAGGTGCTGCGCCGGTACGACAAGGTGCTCGTCCCCGAGATCAACCTGGGTCAGCTCGCGCTGCTGCTGCGCGGCAAGTTCCTGGTCGACGTGATCTCCTACAACCGCGTCCGCGGCTTGCCGTTCCAAGCGGCCGAGCTCGCCGAGGCGATCGAGGAAGTGCTCTCCCATGAGTGAAAACGAAGAGATTATCCCGAACGGAAGCAGCAGACTCCGTTCCCTCACCCTGGTCCCCCATGCGGACGGCCTGCGGGCGAAGGACTTCAAGTCCGACCAGGAGGTCCGCTGGTGCCCCGGGTGCGGTGACTACGCGATCCTGGCGGCCTTCCAGGCATTCCTGCCCGAGCTTCAGGTGCCAC
>JAWWPV010000887.1:0-3249 GCA_033854775.1 Trebonia sp. | reverse complement strand
CCGCGCAGGTGCTCACGCTGATCAACCGGGCCCGGGCCGCGGCCGGGCTGCCCGCGCTGACGGTCACCTCGGGCCTCGACGCCAGCTCATCCGCGCACAACCTGCGGATGGCCGGCGGCTGCGGGCTCTCCCACCAGTGCCCGGGCGAGCCGGCGCTCGGTGCCCGGGAGACCGCCGCAGGGGTCGGCTGGACCGCCGCCGGCGAGAACATCGGCGACGGCGGCCCGGTGGCCGACACCACCGCGGCCATCGCCCAGCTGGCCGTCGGCCTCACCCAGTCCATGCTGAACGAGCGGCCACCGGACGACGGTCACCGGCTGAACATCCTGAGCAGCACGTTCGCCGATATCGGGATCGCGGTCTACCGCGACGGCTCCGGCACCGTCTGGCTCACGCAGGACTTCTCGAACTGAGCCGCACCGGGCACGGGCCGACCCGGCGGGCGAGCGTTAACTGGCGGGCGCGAGTGCGGCCCGCAGGCGGAACGTGCCTGGCTGGAGCTCACCGCCGGCGCGCGCCTGCTCAAGCGCCGCCGACCACCACGCGAGGTCGTCGAGCATGATGCCGGCGGCGGCGTTCATGACGGAGTTCTTCGGCTGGCCGTCCGCGTCGAAGGCCTCGCGCACAAACGGGATGACCACGCTGTTGCGGACGGGCACCGACTCGGTCTCGACGAAGACGTGGGCGAGGTGCTCGATGGCCCGCACCCCGCCGGTCTGACCGCCGGCGTAGCTGACGAAGGCGACCGGCTTGTTGCGGAAGCCGAACGAGACCCACACGCTGTCGATCGCGTTCTTCAGGCCGCCGGGGACGCTGTGGTTGTACTCCGGCGTCACGATCACGTAGGCGTCCGCGCCCTTGATCTTGTCGTTCCACGCCTTCACGATCGGCTCCGAGTAGGTGGGGTCGCTGAGGTCCCCGATCGTGCCGAAGTGCTCACCGAAGATCGGCAGCGGCCAGTCCCGCAGGTCGACGATCTCGGCGTCGAAGGCCTCGTGCCCGGACACCTTCTCCGTTAGCCACGGCAAGACGAGGTCAGCCGACCTGGTGGGACGCGTGCTGCCAACGATGACCAGCAGTTTCGACATGTGATGCTCCCTTTGCGCTCTTCACGGCGGTGCCAGGCTCGGCGGCGATTACCCCTCCGCTGACCCTCTGTCTAGCACAAATCATTGGTGGCGTGCAAACTATTGACGGCCGGCGGTATCCTTGGCCACATGGCGGAGACGACGACGGCAGGTCAGGCGACCGTGGAGGGTCAGCAGATCCTGCCGCTCATCGACCACCTGGCCCGTGTCGGCCGCCGGGCCACCGAGGCGTGCATGTCCGCCGACTGCCTGCGACCGCGGCACATGATCGCGCTCAGGCTGCTCGGCGACCGCGGCCCCATGACACAGCACGCTCTCGGCCTCGCGCTCAGCCTCGACCCGAGCAACGTCGTTGGCCTGCTCAACGAGCTTGAGGAGCGGGGGCTCATCACCCGCCGCCGCGACCCCGCCGACCGCCGCCGCCACATCGTCGGGCTGTCCGCCGCCGGGTCCGGTGAGGTGGCACAGACCTACAGCCAGTTCGGCGTCGTCGAGGACGAGCTGTTCAAGGCGCTGACCGCCGACGAGCGCGCCGCCCTCTACGGCCTGCTCTCCCGCGCCGTCCAGGCAGTCGCCCCTGGCTGCGAGCCGGCCGCGTGCGCCGTCCCCGAGCCCGCCGGCTGCCTGACGCCCGAGGACGGCCCGGTCAGCGGGTGACCGTGCCGCCGAGGAAGGACTCGACGAAGGCGGGGCTCGCGGCGAGCTCGGCCGGGGTTCCCTCCATCCTGACCTCGCCGCCCGCGAGGACGTAGGTCCGGTCGGAGATCGCGAGCACCGCGCGAGCGCGCTGCTCTACGACGAGCACCGCTGCCCCGCTCGCGGCCAGCGCGCTGACATGCTCCTCAAGCAGCGTGCGGGCGATGGCCGGGGCGAGGTTGGCCGTGGGCTCGTCAAGCAGGAAGACGGCCGGCTGGAGCATGAGGACTCGGCCCATGGCCAGCATCTTCCGCTCGCCGCCGCTCAGCTTGCCCGCCGGCCGCGTCAGCATGCCGGCGAGCCGGGGGAAGACCGTCATCACCTCGTCGATCCGGGCCTTGACGTCCCTGGCCGGCAGCAGGTAGCCGCCCATCTCCAGGTTCTCCCGCACGGTCAGCGGCCCGAACACGTCGTCGATCTGCGGCACGTAGCCGACCCCGGCCCTGGCGACCTCCTCGGGTGCCTTGCGGGTCATGTCGGTCTCGCCGATGACGACCGTCCCCGCGCTGACGCGCACCACGCCGACCAGGCTCTTGAGGAAGGTGGACTTGCCCGAGCCGTTCGCCCCCACGAGGGAGACGACCTCGCCTGGATCGGCCCGGACCGTGACGTTCCTGATGACCGGGTCGCCGCCGTAGCCCGCGGTCACGCCGGTGGCCCGCAGCGGCAGGCCGCGGGAGTTGCGCTCAGCCGACAAGGTAAGCCTCCACGACATCGCTGCGCTGCCTCAACTCGGACATGGTGCCCTGAGCCAGGACGGTACCTTCGGCCATGGCCACCACCGGGTCACAGAACTCGTCCATGATGGCCAGCTCGTGCTCGACCATGAGCACGGTCAGTCCCCCGGCGGTAAGCGCGACCAGTTCGCCGCCGATCCTGCGGGCCAGGTTCGGGTGCACCCCGGCCATCGGCTCGTCGAGCAGCAGCACCTTCGGCTCAGCCATCAGCGCGCGCATGATCTCGACCATGCGGCGCTGGCCGCCGCTGAGGTCGCCGGCGTAGCTGTTGGCGTGGGCTTCGAGGCCGAACTGCTCAAGCAAGGTGGTTGCCCTGGCGATCGCCGCGTCCTCGTCGCCGCGCCAGTACCTCGGGCCGGCCAGGGCGCCGCGGAACGAGTCGCCACGGTTGCCCGGGACCGACGTCAGCAGGTTCTCCATGACGGTGAGCCTCTTGAACTCGCTGGCGAGCTGGAACGTGCGGATGAGGCCGAGCCGGGCGCGCTGGAAGGCCGGCAGCCTGGTCACGTCCTCGCCCAGATAGCGGATCTCACCGGCGGACACCGGAAGGGTTCCTGCGAGCATGGCGAGGAGCGTGGACTTGCCCGCGCCGTTGGGGCCGATGAGGCCGGTCAGCGTCCCGCGCCGGACGGAGAGGGAGACGCCCGCCACGGCCCGGACCCCGCCGAACTCACGGACCACGTCGGTGGCCTGCAGCACGACCTCGCCGGCCCCCGGCGACCGGGCGA
>JAWWPV010000886.1:0-2798 GCA_033854775.1 Trebonia sp. | reverse complement strand
ACAAGGTCGCAACCCTGTCGGCTTCGTCATGTACACGATCGAACTCGAGAGCTAGGCACTTGCGCCCGAGAGCAGGTCGCCTCCACCGCAGCCAGCGCTCCGCGCTTCTTGCTGTTATCTCCATCTTGGGTGGACTGTCGGCCGCTAGGGCCCGTTGGTTTTCAAGTTGCCCGCCGCGGGCGTGTCGCGGTGCCGCGGGCGGTTCGTTTCGCGGTTTGGCTTTCCTTCGGACGGGTCCTTCGAGCGTGCCGTTGACGGCTGTGATCGCGGGTCATCCGGGCGGCGGCCCCCCAAAGCCGGCCGGTTCGCCCGTTATGCCCCGGTTTCCCGGCGCCGCGGGCCGGCTGTTTCCGTGATCGCGGGTCACCGGGGGCGGATATCGCCACTTTTGACCCGCAGTAATCTGGCAGGCGCACTGTGATCGGCGTTTTGTTCGGTTTTATGACGGTGAGCAAGCTGATCGCGGGGGCGAGCGCCACCATCTGTGACACCTGCGCCGACAAGGCCGGGCGGGTGCTTGCGACCGGCGAGGTCGCCGCGACGCCGCTGTCCTCGATCAAGCCGGTGCCGCTGCCCGCCGATACCGACGCCCCCGCCGAGCCTTACGGCCAGGCCGAGCCTGGCGGCCAGGCCGCGGCCAGGTGTTCCTTCTGCGGCAAGGGCCGCCATCGGGTGGACGGCCTCGCCATGGCCGCGGGAACGACCACGACGGAGTCGATCCGTACCCGCACCGAGTTCGGGTACGCGGCCGCCTCGGGACCCCGGCTGCCGTGGGTGAGCATCTGCAGCGACTGCGTGGCCCGGTGCCAGGAGATCGTCAGGGACACCTAGCGGCTCGTGCGGGCCCGCGCCATAGCGAGGCCCACAGGGCTCGGCTCGGCCGGTCAGTCGAACGTGGGCTTGCGGTCTCGCGACCGCTTGAGCTCGAAGAACCCGTCCGCCTTGGACACGAGCACCAGGCCGTCCCACAGTTCGCCCGCCGCCTCGCCCTTGGGCGCGGGCGTGATGACCGGACCGAACAGGGCCTTGCCGCGGATCCTGACCACGGGTGTCCCGACGTCGAGGCCGACCTGGTCGAACGCCTCGTGGTGCGACTTCTTGATCGCGTCGTCGAACTCGGCCGTTTCGGCGGCGTCCGCGAGCCACGCTGGCAGGCCGGCCTCTTGCAGCGCCTCGGGGATGACCGCCGGGTCGTCGCGCCGGCCCTGGTTGTGGAACCTGGTGCCGATCGCGGTGTAGAGCGGCCCGAGGATGCCGGGCCCGGCGTCGGCGGCGGCCGCCGCGCAGACCCGTACCGGGCCCCATGCCCTGCTCATCCGCTCAACGTAGTCCTCGCTCAGTCCCTCGCTCTGATGCTGCACAAGGTTCAGGTACGCCAGGGACATGATCCGCCAGTCGACCCTGACCGGCCTGACCTTCTCCACTTCGAGCATCCACCGCGAGGCTATCCACGCCCACGGGCAGAGCGGATCGAAGTAGAACTGCATGTCCTCGCGGTCCTGCGCGTCGGCCGTCATGTTTCCCTCCAGTTGGGTAGGAAAAGTCCCTCCATTCCCGAACCTACGCGCGGCCCCGCCGTTGCGCCACCGCCCATCGCCTCGCTATCACGGCTCCTGCGTCACCGGCTGTCCCGACGCTGCGTCGAGGATGACCCGGTCCCCGACGGGCGCCGCGAGCCGGACGGCGGCGAGTCGGTGCGCAATGGCGGCCACGCAGCCATGATCGCTGCCGCCGGGCGCGCACCATGGGGCCTCCTCAGTGAAGTCACCTCTACCGTCTCAGTTTGCCTGGGGAGCCGGCGTGAAAAGCTGGACATGTGCGGACGTACGGGCTGCGGTTCGATGTGAACTGCTCGATTCTCTTTACCGAGCTGCCGCTGGACCGGCGGGCCGCCGCCGCGAAGGCGGCGGGGTTCGGCGGGGTCGAGTTCTGGTGGCCGTGGACGGGCATGGTGCCGGCCGGCGCCGAGGCGGACGCGTTCGTCGCCTCGATCGCGGATGCCGGTGTTGAACTGGTTTCGCTCAATTTCCATGCCGGGGACATGGCGGCCGGGGAACGCGGGATCGTGTCGCACCCCGCGCGCGTGGCGGAATTCAGGGAGAATGTGGCTGCCGCCGTGGAGATCGCGGGGCGGACGGGATGCATGCGGCTGAACGCCCCCTACGGGCTGCGGGTGCCGGGGGTCGAGGTCGCGGACCAGGATGCCGTCGCGATTGAGAACCTGGCATTCGCGGCGCAGGAGGCGGCGAAGGCGGGGGCGTCGGTGCTTGTCGAGGCGATCAACTCAGTGGACATCCCCGGGTTTCCCGTGGATACCAGCGAGAAGGCCCTTGGCGTGATCGGGAAGACGGCCGCGCCCAATGTCGGGTTCCTCGCGGACCTGTACCACCTGGCGAAGATGGGGGAAGACGTGGCTGACGTGCTCAGTAGGGACCGGGAGTCGATCCTGCACGTGCAGGTCGCCGACCCGCCCGGGCGGGGGGCACCCGGGACGGGGACCCTTGACTTCGAGCCGCTCTTCAGGCAACTCGCCGGGCAGGGGTATGACCGGTGGGTGGGACTTGAGTACGTGCCGTCCGATCCCGCCGGCTCCTCCTCCTGCTTTGGCTGGCTATGACGCGGGGGGACGCCCCCTCGGGGGATCACGGGACGCTGCTTATCCGGTCGCGCCGCATGGTGGTCGGGGATGAGGTGCGGGAGGCGGCCGCATTCGTTCGGGATGGCCGGGTTGAGGTGGTCGGGGACCACGACCTGCGGCTTGACGCGGACCGGACCGTCGACCTCGGTGACCTTCCGCT